>JBEKJA010000015.1:0-15960 GCA_050011475.1 Syntrophales bacterium | reverse complement strand
ACTCTTTTGTTTTCATGGTTTTTCATCGGGATCTATTCACCCCGGAGAGAATCGACTCTAGTTCCTTCCGGGACATTCCCCGGATGAAAATGGTCTTCCGCCGTGAGGTATGGCCTCTGAGGATCGTGATATCGGCTTTGCGAACACCAAGCATCCCTGACAGAAGCAGTATACATTCTTCATTTGCTTTGCCATCCATCGGTGCGGCGGTGATTTTTAACTTCAGGGCGTCGCCATGGATTCCGGCCGTTTCATTTCGCGACGATCTCGGCAACACCTGAACGTGAAAGGTCAGGCCGTCATCCATTTCCGTGACGGGCAGCATGGGTATGGCTCCTTCAGGAGAAATAAACGGCAAGCCGCAACAGACTCGTCACAACAAACAGTTTGAGAAAATATATGACCAGAATCACCACGATCGGAGAAAAATCGAGCCCGGCGTTTCCAATCGGAATCAATCTCCGGATAGGGGTCAGAACAGGCTCGGTAACCCGGTAAAGAAACCTTACTATGGGGTTATAGGGATCAGGATTGACCCATGAAATAATCGCCCGGAAAATGACAATCCACATGTAAATCGTCAGGGCGATATCCAGAATTTTTGCAGTTGCAGTGATAAAATTTCCAAGGATGAACATATTTGATTCCTTACAGGTTATATTTCAGCGTAAAGGCGAGAGAAATTCCATCAGTACCGTATTGAAATCCCCAATGTTTTCCATCATGGCGAAATGCCCGGCATCATCCAGGAAAACGGCACGTGCCCCTTTGATATGGTCACGGAGAAACTCCGAGAGGGCGGGAGGTGCCATCTTGTCTTCTTTCCCGCATACAATCAGGGCAGACACCTGAATTTTGGACAGTTGTTTGGTCACATCGTGCTTATTGCAGGCAAAAAAATCCTTGTGAAGCAGCTCCGGTTTTACTGACGACAATTTTTCCTCCAGCAGTTTCGTATATTGTTCCCGGTGGCTCTTCGCGAGAGAAAACTTGGCCGCCATGGCGATAACCATGGACGGATTCTGTTTCAGCCCTTCGAACATTAGCGAGTTTACGGGCATTGCCGCACCACCGCCAACGGAGACAATCCCTGAAATGGTGGAACCGTAACGAATGGCGAAGGTCAGGCAGATGGCCGCGCCCAGTGAATGGCCGATCAGCACGGGCTTTTTTACCGGAATGGCTTCCAGCAGCAGACACACCCAATCCGTATAAGCTCCTATGTCTTTTTCCCCTTTGCCGCCGGATCTTCCATGTCCGGGCAAGTCTACTGCCACGATGTTAAACTCCGTCTTCATCTGTGAATACTGGTGAATCCAGGTGGTGTGGTCGCCGCCGGAACCATGAATAAACACAAGACTTCGCCGTCCTTCCTTGAATGGGCGTGTCCAATAGGCAATCCGAATGCCTTTGATTTCCTGGTATAGGATCATGATGATCACTGCCTAACATATTCAAATGAGATTGTGCAAATAAAGATTATACTGGAAGACATGGGTTTTCTCAGTCCGGACTTGACACAATACGGGAAATGGGAGAACGTTCCCGATGAATGGAAAAACCATTTTGGAGGGTGATATGCTGAAAGGATTGAAACTGGGATTCATTGGCGGCGGGAATATGGGGGGTGTCCTGGTCGGAGGACTTATTTCCGGGGAGCTGGCCAATGCCACGGATATAATAGTGTCCGATGTCGCTGAAGAGAAAAGAAATCACCTGCACAAAACCTGGGGTGTTCACACCACTGCGAATAATCCGGAGGCCGTCCGGAACAGGGATATCGTGGTCCTTGCAGTCAAGCCCCAGAATATGGATGCCGTGCTTGAAGAAATATCCGGCGATGTGCACCTATCGACACTGATCATATCCATCGCCGCCGGAATTCCAACCCATCGAATTGAGCGTTCTTTCCCTCAAGCCATGCGGGTTATACGTACCATGCCGAACACACCAGCCCTAATCACCGAGGGAATGTCGGCCCTTGCACGAGGCAGCCATGCAAAAATCGATGACCTTCAAATTGCCCGGGAGTTGTTCGATGCAGTGGGCCTGACCGTGGAGGTGGATGAGAGCCTGATGGATGCCGTCACCGGCGTGAGCGGCAGCGGGCCTGCCTATGGATTCCTTTTTGTAGAAGCGATAATGGAGGCTGCCGTTCAACTCGGTTTGGATAAACAAACTGCCCTGAAACTTGCGGCTCAAACCCTGCTCGGTGCGGCAAAGCTTTGTTTGAAGGAGGAGAAGACGCCTGCCGAACTTCGGGCAATGGTCACCTCACCCGGCGGCACGACATTGGAAGCGCTGAAAGTATTGGAAAAGCTGAAGTTCAAAGACACGGTCATTGAAGCTGTGAAGGCGGCCACCCGCCGATCCCGGGAGCTCGCCGGCGGGAAGTAAATCCTTAAACAAGTTCAGGATGACAAAGGGAGGGGGCTCAGGATGACGAAGGAAGAGCTAGTACCAGCGGAATAAGGATAGGTCCTCATCATCCTCCAGGGAAGGTGCTGCTTCCTCAGAACCGGGAACTTTCTGTGAAGGTTTTGACGATCTCCGGCGTGGCAGTCTTCTCTTCCTGCCGGACGATTTCACCGGAATGGTTTGTTCCAGGGGAGCTGCTTCCAAAACAGCTTCGGCCGGCACTTCTGCCACCGCTTCAACAGGGGTGGCGGGAACATCGGATGGTAAATTGGCTTCCCCTGGTTCACCCGATTCCACCCTATCCGTTTTGTGCCGCCTGCGATGACGCGGCCTTCGGCGGGGCCACTTCTTCCTGATTCCCGGCACTCCTGCCACGGAAACAGTCTCTGACGGAATTTCTTCCTCTTTTACGGCCACATCCTCCACCAATCCTTCTCTTGCTTCGGCAACATCTTCCTGCTCATCCATCGGGGTAGCCGGCAGAATTCCTCTTCCTTTGGGGACGACCTCGATATTCAGGTCATGCCAGGATAAATCAGGATTGCCGAAGATATGTATGGACATATCATATAGTGATTCCAGCTTGGTGATTTCACTGCGCTTCTGGTTGAGAAGGTAATCCGAAACCGTAGGGGGCAGCGCAACTTTCAGGATTGAGGCCGTTCCCCGAACTGCTTCTGATTCGATCCGCCTGAAGGCACTCAGCGCCGCGTATTCCAGGGACGGCCTTACACCCCTCCCCTTGCAAAACGGGCAGGATGTATAGCTGATTTCCTGTATCGTGGATTGTTTTTTCTGCCGGGATAACTCGAGTATCCCGAACTTCGATATCTTCGAAAGCTGGATTCGGGCCCTGTCAAAGCTGATGGCTTTCTTGAAAGTCTTCTCCACTTCAGCTTCGTTCTTCTTGTCCATCATATCTATAAAATCAATGACAATCAGTCCTCCAAGGTCTCTTAACCGCAACTGCCGGGCAATTTCTTCGGCTGCCTCAATATTGACCTTGAAGGCCGTCTCCTCCACATTGCGCTTATTGGATGCCCTGCCGGAGTTGACATCGATGGTAATCATTGCTTCGGTAGGACTGATAACAATGTGGCCCCCTGATTTCAGATCAACCCTGTCTTCATAAATAACACGAATTTGCTCTTCCAACCGATAGCGGTTGAAAATCGGCTCTTTCTCTTTGTAATGTTTGATCAGATCTATATTACGGGGCATTACCGCTTTACAGTATGCCCTCATTTGCCGGTATGTTTCGAGGTCATCCACAAGGATATCCTGGATATCTGTGGTGAAGTAGTCACGGATGGAACGCACGCCAAAGTCGCTTTCCTGGTAAATCAGGGAGGGAGCTTCCGTGGTAGCCGCTTTTTTCTGGATCTCTTTCCAGAGACGGTCAATATGCTGGTAATCACGGGCCAGTTCCTGCTTGGTACGATTCATACCCGCTGTCCGGACAATAAAACCAAACCCTTCTTCAGTTTTGATTTGCTCGATTAATTCCTTGAGACGCTTCCGATCTTCTTCATTTTCGATCTTGCGGGAGATTCCGCTGCTTTCTTTATGAGGAAGCAAAACAAGATAGCGGCCAGGCAGCGAAATGTAAGTCGTCAACAAAGCCCCCTTGCGCTCTCCTTCTTCCCTGATGACCTGAATGAGGACTTCCTGGCCGACCTTGAGGACAGGTTTGGCCTGATTGGCGCCATTGCGTGCTCCAGTGTCTGTGAAATAACTGTGCCTTACATCACGCAGCGGGAGGAAACCGTCCTTTTTTGCCCCATAATTTACAAAAGCGGCATGAAGGCCCCTTTCGACTTTCAGAACGGTACCTTTGTAGATATTGCCTGTGGTGGGTTCGCGGACGGTCATCTGGATGTTGAATTCCACCAGTTTGCCGTCATCGACAATCGCCATCCGCTTTTGTTCCGCATGGACAGCGTTGATCAACATTTGCTTGCTCATGTAAAAATCCCTTTCGACCCACAGTATAACACTCACTCGAGGCACTTCGCCGGAGGGGACCCTGTCGGGGCGTTCCCCTTCATTTCAGAGAGAGCGGCCATCAACGGGCCTTTTTTTATTATTGAAAGGCGCTTACGTCGCCTTTTCCAATCCTTAGTATTTCCGCCTGGTCATCCACAAGACTGATCACGCTTGATGGGATCGAGGCAAGAATACCTCCATCAACAACCAAGTCCACCAGTTTCTTGAATTTTTCATGAATTTCCTGAGGATCGTTCATGTATTCACCCTGCTGCGTCTTGATGGAAGTGCTGACGATCGGGTGTCCAAGCTCTGCGACTATGGCCAGGCATATTTCATTATCCGGCACACGGATACCGGTGGATTGTCTTTTAGGAAGAATAATCTTCGGAACCAACCGGGTTGCTTCGAGTACAAACGTGTAAGGTCCCGGCAACAGACGCCTCATCGTCTTATATGAATAATCGGATATGCGGGCATACTGACTGATATCCTTCAGGTCTGCGCAGATGAAACTTAACTGATCCTTCTTACTTAAATGCTTGATCTCGTATATCTTCTCGACTCCCTTTTTATTAAAAAGGTCACATCCTAGACCGTAGACTGTGTCCGTGGGATAGATAATGATGCCGCCGCCCCGAAGAGTATCGACAACCTTCCGAATGAGACGCAGTTGGGGATTCTGACTGTTAATTGCCAACAGCATATCCAATCACTTGGTGAATTCCATAAAACCCATCCCTTAACAAATTATTATTATCAGAAAGAGCATATTAAATCAATGCGAGTTCGTTGGCTTTCCTCTCAACACGTTCTTGTTGACCCTGTCTTTGCTCAGTTTGTACTGGATGCTGTCCATGAGAGCCTGCCAGCTTGCTTCAATAATATTTTCCGAAACCCCGATGGTGCTCCATATTTCATCTTCATCCTGAGAATCGAGGAGCACTTTGACTTTCGCCGCGGTTCCTTCGCTGCCCTCAACGATACGGACTTTGAAGTCCACCAGATGCATATCCATGATCTGCGGATAGAATTTCGTCAGGGCTTTGCGCAGAGCATTATCCAGTGCATTGACCGGGCCATTCCCCTCTGCTGCGGTCAGCTCTTCTTCTCCACCTACCGAGATTTTTATGGTCACCTGGGACTGGGATGGATTCTCACCCACTTTGTGGTTGACGACGTTGAAGCTTTCAAGGATAAATGGTTCCTTAAATTCTCCGGTAATTTTTTTCATTAAAAGTGATAGAGAGCCGTCGGCCGCATCGAACTGATAGCCCTGATCCTCCATCATTTTAATCTTCTGTACGATTCTTGTCTGTATATTTTCATCCTCCGGCAAGTGGACGCCAAGCTGCCGGGCCTTGTAAGTGATGTTGCTTTTCCCGGCCAGATCGGAAACGAGAACACGCTGCTGGTTCCCTACATCTTCGGGGCGGATATGTTCATATGCTGCCGGATTTTTAAGAACTGCACTCACATGGACACCGCTTTTATGCGCAAAAGCGCTCCGGCCGACAAATGGGCGTGAATTCAGCGGAGGTACGTTTGCTATGTCACTGATATAGTTGGAGAGATTTGTCAACTGCCTTATGGAAGACTCGGGCAGACAGCGTCTTCCCATCTTCAGCTGGAGATTCGCAATGATCGGGATGAGGTCGGCATTGCCGCAGCGCTCTCCGAATCCGTTGATAGTACCCTGAACCATGGGGACACCGGCAAGAATCGCTACGAGGGAATTTGCCACAGCCAATCCGGCATCATTGTGGGCATGAATACCAAGCCGGTCCACAGACAAAAACCCTTTGACCACTCCAATGACACTCGCCAATTCATGGGGTAATGTCCCCCCGTTGGTATCACACAGAACGATGCGGTCCGCATCGGCATCTGCAGCAGCCCGGATCACTTTGCATGCGTAATCGGGATTCGATCCGTATCCATCGAAAAAATGTTCCGCATCGAATATCACTTCCTTGCCCTGGGCTTTCATGTAGGCGATGGAATCCCGGACCATGGCAATATTTTCTTCGAGTGGTGTTTCCAGGATGCTGGTGACATGAAGGTCCCAGGATTTGCCAAAGATTGTGACAGCCGGTGTTCCTGCATTCAGCAAGGCTTTATAGTCCGGGCACTCTTCGACGTGCGTATCGGGCTTCCTTGTGCTTGCGAATGCAGTGATTCGGGCATTTCGAAATCCGGTTTCCCTGGCAAGGTCGAAGAAGCGAATGTCCTTTGGGTTGGAGCCGGGCCAACCGCCTTCAATGTAATGAAAGCCGAGTTCATCAAGACGATGGGCAATCCTGATCTTTTCCTCTGCAGAGAAGTTAATCTGCTCACCCTGGGTGCCGTCACGCAGTGTAGTGTCATAGATGAGAACATCCAGCCTCTCTTTTGTCTTCATGTCACTTCCTCCAAAAAAAATCCGCTACCAGGTTTGCCTGATAACGGATTCATTAGTTTCGAGATTTTTTAATGCAACACTGTCCCGCGATCAGGCCCCTTATGTCAGGCGCCTAATTATGCCGATAATAATCGCGGAAATGCTGCTTTTCATACCACCCTGCCGTGTTTTTTTCCAAAATGCGATAATTATTGATTCTTCTTTACTGATTCTCAATTGAATTGTCAACCGGAATCTTGCCACGGAATTGCATATGAGGCTGCAGCAAGCTTCCCTAGGAAACTGCCAGGTTTTCCAAGCTGGTGAAGGTTGCACTGCCTTCATGCCATTGGTATTTGATCTGCCGGATACCAATCCTTCCGAGTGTCTCCGTCATGGTCTCTTTGAATCCGGCAGGAGTTACAAGTATGAGCTTCATGGAATCGGCAGGATCGGTCCGGGCCAGAATTAATCGGGCAATACCTTCCAGGATGTCTGAATTGGAGAGACTTTTAACAACCTGAAATACAGCGACCGTATTGCCGGATCTATTTATTGCTGCCAGATCCTGATCTTCATAATTGACGCATCTAAAGCCTGAATGCTTCAGAAATGCCGCGAGATCCGCAACGACAAGGCCGTGGTCACATACGGTTGTGAGATCCCCGCCAATTTCTGCAAATGATTCGCCGATTTGTTCCATATGGAAATCCAATGCTTCCAGGGGCATTTCGGTCTGCATCGTACGGCGTGCTGCTGTGAGCTTTATCCTCTCAACTTTTTGTACGAATTGGGCAACCTGCCTGGCACAATTCGGACTTTGTAAAGAAGCCACAACAGCCACAGTGGACCAGGTATCACCCTCATCCATCAGGGTCCATGCTCCCCGGTACTGCTTTTCAAAGACCGTCTTGCCCGCTCCTTTTTTACCTCCCAGTTTCCCTCTATGGACCACATATACGCGACCCTCGGAATCCAGTGCAAGGGCACCGGAAATCCGGCGGTCTTTTCCCGTTTTAGGCAGATTGATTTCACATGTTATGGCTACCGACGAACCTTTCGGCTTGCCTGCTCCAAAAGCTTGCCAGTATACTTCTGCTGTGCCGGATCTTGAACAGAACCATATCCCTAGCGACTCCGACCAATTCAGTCGCGCTTTGAAACTGCCACCGGGGTAACCAAGGGTCATGGACCATCTTTGTGACACGTACGGCCTGAGATGCTTGAGGAATTGACGGGCATAACGCCGGATTTCTGTTTCGTCTTCGATGATCCGGAGCATCATGGGTACCTCCCCCTTCAGATTGCCGGAAACGGCTCTTTTCCGCTCTGGCTGTGTCAATCTTCAGGCTTGCTTATGCGACGTACCAATCAAGTACGCCTCCGCGCAATCCATTCGATTTCCTTGCCAGAATGAAAAATCCCGCGTTTCCACATTGGACACTATTTAGTCTCGTTCAGAATTAGAAGAGTAGCAGATGTTCGCGCTACAGACCACCCCTCCCGGGTCTTCACAATGCAATCCCCAATGATCAGACGCCGACCCTTCTTGAAAATCCGGGCTTCGGCTACCAGCAGACCATCTTTCACACCGGCCAGAAAGTCGTTTTTCAGTTCGACGGTGGTAATCCCTTCATCTTCTTTAAGGACTGTCATGACCGCATGGGCAATAGTTTCATCGGCCATAGCAACGATCAACCCCCCCTGCATAAGTCCGGCCCCCTGGAGATAGGCCGGCCGGATCTCCATGCTAAACGAAGCGTATCCCTCATCCAATTTGAGAAGGTTCATGCCCATGAATTCGAGGAAAGGATTGCCTGACCGGTCGCCAACTCGAAGCTGTTCCAGATATGATGCATATCCAGCCATACATTTATTCCCTAATAATTGAATTTTTGTATATATAGGCAACCGTCGATGGCGTGTCAACAGAGAAAGATAAGAAAACCTCTAATGGTAAAATTTCAATAGAATACTCGGATATCATCCTCATATGCCAGATGCCCACTTTGTTGGCAGTTTTTTATTCATCGCGGGCTATTTTCAACGTAACTGAACGATAATTCATGATTGTTTTCGATAGCACAATAATTGCTTTAAGAAGGAGCATATCGAAATATCGGTACATTAATAGGAAATAACTGATACAGATAGAAGGATCACTTTGATGCCAGTCCATCTTAAAAATCGTACGTCCATTTTAACATTCTCTATCTTTATCTTTGCTCTTCTCTGCATGGTTGGACCTCTGCATACCGAAGAGGCAGAGGCCAAACCCTCCGAAGAGCCGGTGGGTGTTAAAGACGCGCAGGCAACTGATCTGTTTAAAAGCAATTTTGAAGCAAGAGAAGCTGCGAATGCAAAGGTAACGGCCGCTACTAATAAAATATTTTTGGAATCGCCGGATGCTGAAAAAATGCTTTCAATCACATACAAGGGTGTGGAAGGGCACAGATGGAGATTCGCGGCATACAGACATCTGAGAAATGCATTCCTTAGCAAATGGATGGATCTATATATGTCAGAATTAGATTTGACTGCCTATATAGAGAAATACAGGCTTATATTTGAAGAGTTATACTGTAATGCACCAGCTAAAAATGGTTATATTTATCTTAGGAAATATAATGCAGTTTATGGATTGTAATAACAGGCTGGAAATCAGGTTGACATTATTGTGTTTATGTATACATTTATATTCAAATAATGTATTGAAAGTAAAATAGTTGGAGGCAGATATGTTGGAAGTGACTCAAAAAGCAGGAGATAAGATCAAAGAGTATATTGAAGGACGTGAGCTGTCCAGTGTGCGGATTATATTAAATGAAGGTGGCTGAGGGGGTCCTTCATTGGGAATGGCTCTGGATGAGCCGCAGGAAAATGATGAAATTATAAAGGAAAAAGATATTACCTTTCTGATCCAGAAAGAACTTTTGGATAAGGTCAAACCGATCATTGTCGATTTTATTGAGTCTCCGGTGGGATCAGGTTTTCGCCTGTCATCGAATCTTCAGGCAGGCGGCAATTGCGGCAGTTCTTGCAGCAGTTGCTAAGGAGCGTCCATCCGGAAATTCTGGATGAGACACTGCAAGTTTCCAGTTCAGAAACTAGGTATTTTTACCGTTGTACGAGGTATCGGTGTTTGAGACACCTATCGGGTGAATTGGAAGAAAGAGACTTAGCCGAGAGATATCTCAGGGATGGGCACTTCGATGAGGCCATAGCCTTATATGAAAGGCTGGCTAAGACCCATCCGGAGGATGATTCAGTTATCCTTGGTCTGGCATGGGCTAACTACGATGCAGGCCGTATCGAAGACGCAGTCGGATGTTTTGAGATCCTTTTCGAAAAAGAATTGAAAAGGACGGTCTTTACGGGTTTCGCCTATGATGAACTCGTAAAGATTTACAGAACAACCGGCGATCATCACCGTTTGATAGATATTTGCCGGCGGGCAGTTGCTGCACAACCTGGTGACATACTGATACTTTGCGAGCTCGGCGATGCATATCTTTATGCCGGTTCCCCCGATCAGTCTATATCCATATTCAAACAAATCGTTGAAAAGGAACCTGATGATCCGGCTTGGCTGTGCCGTCTTGGCAGCGCATTGCTAGTAGCAGGTGATTTGAATGGAGCGGAGAAGGTTTATGACTATGCGGCGGAACTTGACCCTCAGGCTGCAGACCTTTTTTACAGCCGTCTTTATCATGCCCTCATTCAGACAGGCCTTTATAAGCAGGCCGAAGCAATCATTCAAAATTGTATAACCCTTAAAGCAGAGGAACCTCTGTACAGACTTAGTCTTGGGGAAGTCCTGATCTTGCAGAAGCGCCTTGAAGAGTCTGTGGCGGCTTTTGAGGAGGCTGTGGCCTTAAACAGCTCTGCAGCCGGATTATATTACAATCGCCTCGGTCATCTCATGGCCGCGAAACAGCACCATAGCCAAGCCGCTGAAGCATTCAAAAAAGCCATCCAGGCAGACAGTACAAATCCTTTTCCATACCTGTACCTGGCTGATTCCTACCTTGCCCTCGGCCTGACAGATCTTGCCGATGATGCAAGGCTTAAGGCAACAAACATGACACAATGATCCCTTATACTCTGCCTTTGTTTTTCATTATTTCTTTAAATACGAAATAGAAATTATCATTATCCTTTACGGCACGGTTGAGAATCATCCCAATGTCATCAAGATTTTTTTTGTTAATGATAAGATTCACGCTCTGGTTAAAAGCTGCCATGTTGTCCATTGTACGGAAGTGATCGCTGATAAGCACAACAAATATCTGATTCCTGGTACTCATGGGGAGGGAGCAAAGATAAGTCAAGATTTCATTCGCTTCAGATGAAGCCGTCTCATAATGTTCGTCTATGATCACTACATTATAAACATGGAACAGCATGTTCTTCAGTGCTTCCTTGAGCATAACCGGTGTAGTGATCTGGTATCCCATGCTCGTAAGCGCCGAGACGATTTTTCCCCTAGAGGCCTGATCCTGCTCGCAAACCAGGGCTGTTACGACATTCTCTTCGAGAAAGTCAAAAGGCCTGTCTGCGGCATCATAAGTCCCGGCAATAATTTCACTCAACAAAGTTTTATCTTCGTCCATAGCTTCTCCCCTACTTCCTTGATTTGGGTCCGGTATAATCCTTCTCAAGTTGAAGCTTGCCTAACTCGGTCGTAGCTTCTCCTCTGGAGCTTTTAATGGTATCGATCCCGCGCCCAACAACACTCTTGTTGGATGCGTAAGCCTTTGCCGTCTCTTCACTTATCAGTCCTTGCGCGTACAGCTCAATGATATAATCGTCAAAGGTGATCATTCCAAATGCTTTACCAGCCTGTATGATCTCATAAAATGTTTTCCCCTCCGATTCCCCATGAAGGATTGTGTCTTTCACGCGCAGGTTCGCCCCCATGATCTCAAAAGCTGCCACCCGTCCTCCTCCTTCCTTCGGAAGAAGCCTCTGGCATACGATCCATCGCACAGAATCAGAAAGCCGTATCCGGATCTGGTTTTCCTCTTCGGTTGAAAACATGCCAAGAATACGGTTGATGGTAGATCCCGCATCAATGGTATGAATCGTTGTCAATACGAGATGGCCTGTTTCCGCAGCCGAAAGTCCAATCTCTACAGTTTCCCGATCACGCATTTCACCAACGAGGATGACCTTGGGTGCCTGTCGAAGCGCCGCCCGGAGTCCATTTGCAAAAGTGTCGAAATCGACACCCATTTCCCTTTGGTTAAAAGTGGCTTTATCATGCGTGTGGACAAATTCCACAGGATCTTCCAGCGTGACAATATGAACAGGCTTTTCCATGTTGATTTCATTGAGCAGAGCGGCCAGTGAGGTTGTCTTGCCGCTTCCTGTGGCACCCGTAACCAGGATGATCCCGTTTTTCTCCTCGGCCATTTTAAAAAACACTTCGGGAAGCTTCAACTGATCATCTTTGAGGGTGGGAACCGTCGTTTCGAGTTTTCTCAGGACAACGGAAAAATGGCCCCGCTGCGAAAATACATTGACACGAAAACGCGCCTTGCCGGGCAATTCATATGAAAGATCGCATGACCCTTGATTTACCAGGTTGTCCAGGAGACGGCGATCATGGTTGATCAGGTTTAAAGCGAATATTTCCGTTTGAAATGGCGTCAACCTTGGGAATGGGGGATCAAGATCGACCGCTTTTAATTCGCCTGAAGACTCTACTTGAAAGGGCCTGCCTGTCGTGATGTTCAAATCGGAAATGCCACTGTATGAGTCGAGCATCTTCCCGATGATATAATCGATCTCCTGTTTTCTCATGGTTCATTCTCCAATTCTGTCCTCGTCACGCTTCAGTGAAATCCGAAGGCGGATTCTTCAGGTATTGACGGAAATGACCCTTGTCATTGGCTTTCATATAAGCGTCATCACCGCTTATCCAACCTTTCTTCACAAGATCTTCAATGGAAGCGTCCAAAAGCTGCATGCCGTATTTCTTGCCCGTCTGAATCATGGATGGAATCTGGAATGTCTTTGCCTCTCGGATCAGGTTGCGCACGGCAGCGGTTGCAATGAGGATTTCCATTGCCGCACAGCGCCCTTTCTTATCCATTCTCTTGAACAGCGTCTGGGAAATCACGGCGCGGATACCATCAGCCAAAGTGGACCGAATCTGCATCTGCTCTTCCGCAGGGAAGACCTCAATGATCCGGTCGACTGTCTTCGCAGCGCTGGTTGTGTGGAGTGTTGAGAATACGAGATGGCCGGTGGAAGCAGCTTCCACAGCCAGACGAATAGTTTCAAGATCACGCATTTCCCCAACAAGAATAATATCCGGATCTTCACGAAGAGCTCCGCGGAGCGCGCTAAAGAAACTTTTCGTGTGAACGCCCACTTCCCGGTGATTTACAATACAACTTTTGCTTTGATGAACAAACTCTATAGGGTCTTCAATTGTGATGATATGGTCTTTTCTGGTCCGGTTGGCTTCATCAATGATAGCTGCTAAAGATGTTGATTTACCGCTTCCGGTGGGGCCGGTCACAAGGACAAGGCCGCGGGGCAAGGTCGCCAGCTTCGAGATGACGGATGGAAGACCAAGTTGATCGACCGTCAAGATTTGGCTCGGAATCTCGCGAAAGACGCCGGCAACACCCCATTTCTGCTGAAAAAAATTCACACGGTACCGCGCAAGCCCCGGTATCTCATAAGCAAAATCCACATCTCCAGTCTCTTCGAATTGTTTGACCTTGTGTTCGGGAGTGATTTCATAGAGCATCGATTTCAGATCATCATTCTCCAACACATTGTACTTGATCCGCACAATTTCACCCCGGATCCGCAGGGCCGGCGGCTGTCCGGTTATAAGGTGAAGGTCCGAAGATCCCTCCTCATGCATCAACTGGAAAAAGGCATCGATTTTCGCCATAAATGGTCTCCTGTTTGGTTTTTGTGAATTAGGACCGAATCTTTTCCGTACTGCAGGTACGAGCGGAGTATAAGGAAGGGCAAGGCGCATTGTCAAGGTAAAATCCGGAAATTCGATATTTGAGCGTTCCAACAAGTGCTTGACAGGGTCTTTTGAGATGAGATATGGACCGGAACCGTATGGGGATGTAGCTCAACTGGGAGAGCGCGGCGTTCGCAATGCCGAGGTCAGGGGTTCGAGCCCCCTCATCTCCACCAATTGATAATCCAACGGAGTGCAATCTGATACAGAAACCCGCTAAATATGGCGGGTTTTCTGTTGTCTAGTGTCCGGCACGGTGCTATAATGTCTATCAAAATCCTGGGTAACTTGGGGTAACTTTCCCATAGTTACCCGCACTACAAAAAGCAGTTACCCGCAGAAGGGGCAAAAAGCCCATGCCTAAAAAAATTGCTCCGTTATCAGAAAACAAAATTAACACCGCGAAAAATATTGAGAAGGCTTACAGAATTTTTGACGGTGGCGGTCTTTTCCTTTTAGTCACAACTGATGGTGGTAAATGGTGGCGGTTCAAGTATTGCTTCAAGGGAAAGGAGAAAATGCTATCCTTTGGTGTGTATCCTGAAGTCAGTCTTAACGATGCGAGAAGTAGTAGAGATGCAGCTCGGGAACTGTTGAAGCAAGGGATTGACCCTTCTGTGCTTCGTAAGGAAGAGAAGGAACGGAGAAAAGCCGAACGCCTGGAATCTGAAAGAACACCATCCGTCCGTGTCACTATTGATGGGAAAATAGAGATATGGAAGGGAAGTAACATAATGCGTCTTTCATGGGATGAAGCACGATTTATCGCAACCCTACTGAACAATATAGTGAGGTGATTTATGCCATTGAATAACCTGAGAGTCCGAACCGCAAAACCCAAAGAAAAGCCTTATAAGTTATCTGACTTTGATAGCCTTTATTTGCTCGTCACAGAAAAAGGCCATAAATGGTGGCGGTTCCGCTACCGTTTTGGCGGTAAGGAAAAGGTGCTCGCCTTGGGAACGTATCCCGAAATTTCCCTTGCTGATGCAAGAATGCGGAGAGATGAAGCCAGGAAGCAGGTTGCCCACGGCATCGACCCAGGAGAGGTACGCAAGGCACAAAGGGCTGCGAAGGCAAATATGGAAGAAAACAGTTTCGAGGTTGTAGCGCGGGAGTGGCATAGTAAATTTGCTCCGACCTGGGCCGTAAGCCATGCAACTAAGATAATCAGGCGTCTTGAACAAGATGTCTTCCCCTGGATAGGTTCCCGTCCAATTAATGAAATCAAGGCACCAGAACTGTTGATGACATTGCGGAGAATAGAATCGAGGGGGGCATTGGACACAGCCCATCGAATGAGGTTTATTTGTGGACAAGTTTTCCGGTATGCCATCGCCACAGGACGAGCCGAACGTGATCCGGCTGCCGACCTGCGAGGGGCGCTTCCACCGACCAAAGAGCGTCACTTGGCGGCAGTTACCGATCCGGCACAGGTCGGTGAACTGCTACGCGCCATAGAAGGCTACAGGGGGGGCTTTGTGACTAAATGCGCCCTACGGCTTGCCCCACTGGCTTTCGTCCGTCCTGGCGAACTGAGACATGCAGAGTGGGCGGAGATTAATCTTGATGAAGCGGTTTGGAATATCCCGGCGCACAAGATGAAAATGAAAGAACCTCACCTTGTGCCCTTGTCAAATCAGGCCATTGAATGCCTGCGTGAACTTCACCCTTTAACCGGCGCGGGCCGATATGTTTTTCCAAGTGCAAGAACCAATTCGCGCCCAATGTCAAACAATGCCGTTCTTGCAGCACTGCGGCGCATGGGGTTTGCCAAAGACGAAATGAGCGGCCACGGCTTCCGTGCAATGGCACGAACCATCCTTGATGAAGTGTTACAGGTCCGGCCCGACTTCATCGAACATCAATTAGCCCATGCCGTGAGAGATCCCAACGGCAGAGCTTACAACCGGACGGCTCACCTTGCCGAACGGCGGAAGATGATGCAACGATGGGCGGATTACCTGGATGGGTTGAAGAGCGGGGCGAAGGTGATACCGTTAAACCGGCAGGCAGGCAAGAAGTAAAACCATAGAGTAAAAGCACATCACGAAAGGGTATACAGAGCCGGTCTGGGAAAACTGGACAGTGACATAAGTGGCAAAGCTGCTCTATAATGACACAGAAAGGAGCAGTAACTATGGCAAAACGTACGAGAAGGAATCACGGGGCTGCATTCAAA
>JBEKJA010000014.1:0-16988 GCA_050011475.1 Syntrophales bacterium | reverse complement strand
TTGGAGTCGAGACCGTAGGGTATGGAGTGATTGGTCTTATAATCGCTGTAATCTTGATAATCTATTTTACGAAAAAATAGGTGACTGGACTATGAAGATTATCTCTATATTAATTCCATATCTATTTTTGAATAATTAAGAGAAGGGAGAAGAAAAGAATGGCTGAAAAAAAGAAATATCCAAAAGGCATATATCAGCGTGGGAATCTTCTTTGGCTCAGATATGCAGGGCTTGATGGGAAAATTGTTTTTGAACCTACCGGCACGGATAAGTTGAAAAATGCCGAAATACAGTTGCACAAGAGAAAAGCAGAAATAGCTTCAGGCAAGCAACCAGAGATCATCAGGATCAAAAATTATTCTTTCAGGGAACTGGCGGATGATTATGTCAAATGGGCAGAACGACAGCGAGGATTTGAAAAGAAAGTCTATGTGATTAGACAGCTTGTGGCTGAATTTGGTCATTATCCTTTACGGAGATTTGATACCAGAATGATTGAGCAATTCCAAACTGAAAGACTTCAGAAGGGTCATAAACACGCAACGGTGAACCGTCATGTCGCTACATTGAAACATATGTTCACAAAGGCTGTTGATTGGAACATGGTTGAAGATGGAACTCTAAAAAGAATCAGACGGGCAAAACTTCTTGAAGAGGATAATCGGCGATTACGTTATCTATCGACAGATGAGTGTAGGGTCTTGATAAATGCTTGTCCTCCTCATTTGAGACCTGTTGTCATCACTGCCTTGAATACAGGGATGAGAAAAGAAGAAATATTGTCTCTAAAATGGGACAATATTGACCTGAAACACGGGGACAATGGGTTCATCCTTTTAGACAGAACGAAGAATGGGCAAAGGCGAGAAATACCAATCAACACAACAGTGAAGGAAACCTTGAATGGAATTTTACGAAGGATCGACTTGCCTTATGTGTTCTACGATCCGAAAACGGGTAAACGTTATGGCAATATTCAAAGGTCATTCACTACCGCTTGTAAGAGGGCTGGAATCAAAGATTTTCATTTTCACGATTTGAGACATACCTTCGCTTCTCAACTGGTTATGTCAGGAGTAGATTTGACAACGATAAAAGAACTGTTAGGCCATAAGACATTGACCATGACCCTACGCTACGCCCACCTCGCACCTTCTCATAAAGTAAGAGCAGTTGATATTCTGGACTCCACTCTCAACGAAAAATCAACTATACAAAAACTGTACAAAAAAGAAGGGGCCACGAATGTTTAGCACTCGTAACCCCTTAATATTACTGGTGGGTCAGGGCAGAATTGAACTGCCGACACTCGGATTTTCAGTCCGATGCTCTACCGACTGAGCTACCGACCCGAATGGAATGCCGCACCTTGCTGCAGCGGGAAATTACCTATTCGATCAATACCGGTTTGTCAATAAATTTTTTCATGTTATCAAACGCAAATCACGACAGTTCCTGCTATTTTATCATGCCATCCCTGCTTCCTGTAATCAAAGAGAATCCAGAGAAATCCTAGGTAGAAACACAAGCCGGATATAATATAACCGACCCACCTAAGAAAGGCCAGACCGAATGTCATCGGGTCTCCATTCTGCTGTACGACCCGCAGTCCCATAAACATTTTGCCCGGAGTCTGGCCTGTAGTACCGATGAAATATACGAAGTAAATCATTTTAATGATGGATGCTGTGATCCAGAACAAGACCAGAAATTTTATAAACAATCCGCTCGACCATTCTGGAAGGTCTCCTGACAGTGGAAAAGCCACACCGATTCCGAATACTATGATTCCGGTTATAAAAAGGGTTGAGATGATCAGGGTTAATATTACTCCGTCAACCATCATGGCCAGGAGTCTACGCCAGAACCTTCCGTATATGTGCTGTGTCATGGTAAACTCACTATGGTGTCATTAGTTTATAAGATTGCCACGGCAGCTTATGCACAGCCTCGTAATGACCCGGAAAACATTTAGATCCTGAATCAAGTCCAGGATGACAAAGGGGTCGTATCCTCCATTGTGCCGAGGGTTCCCAATTCATACTGAAGGATAGATAAAATTGTAACCACGGCCGTTTCAACACGCAGGATGTGTTTGCCCAGGCTGACGGGAATAAAACCTTCAGCGGAGGCGCGTTCCACTTCATCCCAAGCCAGTCCGCCTTCAGGTCCCACGATGATGAAAATGTCTTTTGCCGGGCTGGGTATGTCATTTCGCAAGGTTTGCCGGATACCTCTTCGGGATTCTCCCTCCCAGAAGATGAGTTTTGCGTCCGCCTTTCCGGCAAATGTCAGCATATCATCGAATGGGAGCGGTTCCGTTATGTCAGGAACATCGATCCGGCCGGATTGTTCCGCCGCCGCCCTGGCAATGCGCTGCCATCGGGCCTGTTTCATCGACACCTTATCGGAGGCTATCTGGGGTACACTGCGTGCCGACTTGAAAGGGATCAATTTTGTGATTCCCAGTTCCGTAGCCTTCTGAATAATGAAATCCATTTTATCAGATTTCGGCAAAGCCTGGGCCAGGGTAATACGGATGATCGGCTTAGGTCTGGGGTATGCCGCAAGAATTTCAATAAATGCCGCCTCGTCTGTGAAGTGAAGAAGGCGTGCTGCGAAATCCCATCCGGACCCGTCAAACAGGGATAGCTTTTCTCCTTCCCGCAGGCGGAGGACCGATTTGAGATAATGACGATATTCCTTGTCGAGTTGAAGGTGCTTGCGGTCCTTCAGGGGGTACTGAACAAAAAGTCTTGGGGTGGTCAAAGACCCTAACTCCCCTTTCTTAAAATGTAGCAGACCCATTCCTTCTCCATGATGGTGTGATGGAGAGAAAAGGGCTCTTTCAGGAAATGGGCTTCGATATCCGGGCGGTTCTGATCGATGATACCTGAAATGATCATGTAGCCGCCATTTTTCAAGAGAGCAGTCAGGTTTTGACGCAATTTTAACAGGATTCTGGCGGTAAGGTTGGCAAGGATCAGGTCAAACGGTCCCTCTATGGTAGTCACATCTCTATTCAAGACCTCAACGCGATCAGCTACCTGGTTGATGACAACATTTTCCCGGGCCACTTCCGTGGCTTTCTTATCTATATCAACACAAATAACGCTGCCGGAACCCAGCTTGGCGGCGGCGATGCCAAGTATGCCCGTCCCCGTGCCTACATCCAGTACCTTGCCCTGGTGGACCGTCCGATCCTTCAGTAGGACATCTTCCAGGGCTTCAAGGCACATTCGTGTGGAAGGATGCTGGCCGGTTCCGAAGGCCATACCGGGATCCATTTCAATGATGATGTCGCGAGGTTCCGGAGTGTAGCGCTCCCAAGTCGGCTTGATGACAATGGTTTTGCTTACCCGTAGAGGCTTGAAATATTTCTTCCATTCCTCTCCCCAGTTCATATCGCTTATAATCTCTGCCTTGTATTGGGGTTTGTCCACACCGGGCAGCAATTGATCGAGGCTTTCCAGGTAAATGTCCAGGGCGGCCAGGTGATCTTCCACCCTGCTGTCAAAAGGGAAGAAGGCCTTGATGGTTTCTTTGGATGGGGGTTCCGGAAAATCACCGGGAGCAACGGAGATCTCGGGTGATTCTTCATAGATTCCCTGTGCTCCTGTTTCTGTAAGGAAATTGGCCAATGCGTCCGATAGCTCGGGAGGAGTTATGAGATCGATTTCCAGCCACTTTAACTTTCTGCCTCCCTTTTCCGTCATACAGGCCTTCCTTAATGGGTATTCAATCCTCAATATCCGTATAACCTTTTTTCAGATAACTTTCAAGCGCTTGAATTTTGAGGGTCTTCATGGTAGCATCTATGTTAACGATGGATCAACCAAACTTGAAATACTATCCTATTTTTCTCAATGTTCATGGCCGAAGGTGCATCGTCGTGGGCGGGGGAAGGGTTGCAGAACGCAAAGTGATGCGCCTGCATGAGGGTGGGGCCAGTGTTGTCGTCATTGATCGGACGTTGACGCCATCGCTTGAATCGTTGAAGATAAACGGACTGATAGAACATATTGATGGATTTTACGAGAGCGGTTATTTGAAAGGGGCCTTCCTCGTCATCGGCGCCACGGATGATCCCGGGACAAACGACAGGATATTCGGGGATGCACGCGGGACGGGGATTCTGGTTAACATCGTGGATGATCCGAAACGCTCCGATTTTATATTGCCATCCCTGATGGAACGGGGCGATCTGGTCATCGCCGTGTCTACCGGAGGGAAGAGCCCTGCACTGGCAAAACACTTGCGCCAGGATTTGGAAGGGCGGTTCGGCCCTGCATATGGTGCGATGCTCAAGCTCCTTGGGTTACTCCGGGACAGGATGAGTAGCAGAAGCGGCCCCTCCGGTATGAATCAGGCTGTTTTTGAAGCCTTGATCCATTCGGATCTTCTGACTGAGATACAGGGAGGGAATCGAAACGCAATAAAGGGCCTGGTCTGGGAAATAGCCGGTGAGGAGCTTACCGAAGTCAATCTGGATTCCATATTTTGCTTCGGGGATTGTTCAGGCGGCGAAGCGGACTAGGCGATCTAGAGAGATATATGCACGTTTTCCTATTCAAGCTTACCCTTGCAGCCTACCTGTTGAGCACCTTCGGCTATCTCACGTCCCTGGTTGTGAGACGGGTCCTGGCCGCCAGGGTATCCACCTGGATTTTTGCAGCGGCTTTTCTTCTCCACACGGCGTCCTTTGGAGCCCGATGCATAGAGGCGAGTCACAGCCCTGTCACCAATCTGTTTGAAGCCCTGTCTTTTTTTACCTGGGTCCTTGCCGGCGGCTATCTGTTCCTTCAATTCAGGACCAAAACGCGAGTGTTAGGTGCTTTTATCTCGCCAGCGACCCTGATTATTCTTATTGCCGCTTCCGCCGGTATTGGAGGTCCTGTGGCTCTTCCCTCAGTCCTGAAGAGCGGGCTGGTTTCCGTCCACGTGATCCTTGCCGTTGCGGGAGAGGCGCTGTTTGCATTGGCATCCTTTGCCGGTGCCATGTACCTGATCCAGGATGGACTGATCAGAAGAAAAAAAGCTTCGGAACTCAGCAGGCTGCTTCCTTCACTCGGCGACCTGGATCGTATCAACTATCTCTGCATGCTGTGGGGATTTCCCTTGCTCACGATAGGGGTGCTGGTGGGAGCCGTCTGGGCCCGCACGGCATGGGGCAGCGTGTGGCAGTGGGATCCCAAGCAAATCTGGACACTCATGGCGTGGATCCTTTACGCCATTCTTCTCCATCAGCGTGTCGCCATTGGCTGGAAGGGTAGAAAGGCTGCGATGTGCTCATTGCTTTTCTTCATCCTGCTGGCCATAGCCTTCGCGGTCGAGGCGGCATTCATTCCTACAATCCATCGCTTCATGTGAAATTATGAATCTTTTACTCATCGGCATGAACCACAGAACGGCTCCTCTGGAGATCCGGGAACGATTGGCGCTATCCTGCGGGGAAGAGGGTTTTCCCCTTGGGAAAATGATGGGCATTTCCGGTATCCAGGAAGGCTTCTATCTGTCGACATGCAACAGGGTGGAGGTTCTAGCTCATGCAAATAAAATGGAGGGTGCTACCAATGCCCTTCGAACCTTTGTGCTGCATCATGGCAATCTGACCGTGGAAGAGCTGGAGCGGTGCCTGTATATCTATCGTGATGGAGAGGCCGTGCAGCATCTTTTCCGTGTGGCTTCGAGTCTCGATTCCCTTGTAATGGGGGAGCCTCAAATTCTTGGGCAGGTTAAAGATGCCTATCGCCAGGCTGTAGAGCGGCAATCCATGGGGATCCTGCTTAACAGATTGCTCCACCATGCTTTTCGTGTAGCCAAGCGGATACGCAATGAAACAGGGATCGCTCAGAATGCCGTTTCCGTAAGTTTTGCCGCAGTGGAGCTCGCCAAAAAGATATTCGGTAATCTTCGGGGAAAACAGATTTTGCTCGTCGGTGCGGGGGAAATGTCCGAATTGGGGGCAAGACATCTCATGAACCAGGGTGCGGGAAAGGTTCTCATCGCAAACCGGACTTTTACTCGCTCTATTTAGCTGGCAGAAGCATTTCAGGGGCGGGCCATCAACTGGGATGATCTGGCTGCAGCGTTAGAAGCAGTGGATATTGTAATCAGCTCAACCGGGGCGGCAGGTTTTGTGATCACTGCCGAGATGATCTCGGCGGCACTCAGGCGCCGAAAGAACCGGCTGCTTTTCCTCATTGACATCGCGGTTCCGCGGGATATCGAACCGAAAGCCGGGGAAATAGACAATGTCTTTCTTTATAATATCGATAATCTCCAGGATATTGTGGATGAGAACCTTGCTTCCCGGCGAATTGAAGCTGAAAAGGCAGAGGAGATCATCACCGAAGAAGTGAAGAATTTTCAGGCCTGGTATGATACGCTTCAGGTAGTGCCGACTATTGTTTCACTGCGAGAGAAGGCGGAGTCCATCATTCGGGCGGAGCTGGAGCGTGCGTTCGGCTGGATGCAGAATCTGAGCGAGGCGGAGCGGGCGAATGTGGAGGCCATGGTTACGGCGGTTGTGAATAAAATTCTGCATGATCCCATCATCGGACTCAAAGAAGAGACCCAGGAGGAGAGTGCGGCCCCCTATGTGGCCGCAATCCGGCAACTGTTTAAACTGGGAGAGTAACTATATTAAGGACAGGAAGGTGCAACATTAAAAGTGTCCTGAAAATAGGAACCAGGGGCAGTTCGCTGGCAATGACCCAGACCCGTTGGGTAGCGGACCGGGTGCAGGCTAAATATCCCGACTGGACCATCGAAATCGTGACGATCAGGACAAAGGGGGATATCATGCAGGATGTTTCCCTCGCCAAAGTCGGCGGCAAAGGGCTGTTCGTCAAGGAAATCGAGGAAGCCCTTGTTCGCAAAGAAATAGACTTTGCCGTCCATAGCATGAAGGATATTCCGTCCGAGTTGCCAGAGGGACTGGAAATCGGGATCACACCGGAGCGGGAAGATCCTCGTGATGTTCTGGTCAGCCGTGAGAGGAAAAAGCTCGAGGAGCTGCCCCGCGGTGCAAGAATCGGTACGGGATCTCTTCGCCGGAGATTTCAATTGCTGAACCTCCTGCCTGATATTGAGATCATACCGCTTCGAGGAAACCTTGACACACGGATTCGGAAGATCGAAACGGAAGGCCTTGACGGTGTTGTCGTGGCGGCGGCCGGCATCAGGCGTATGGGTTGGGTCAGCCGTGTCTCGCAATTCATTTCTGCAGAGGTCCTTTTGCCTGCCGTAGGCCAGGGCGCCATCGGAATCGAGCTGCGTCAGGAGGATTGGGAAATCAAAGATATTCTGTCTTTTTTAAACCATGGAGATACTTCGATTGAAGTCAGAGCGGAACGAGCCTTCCTCAGGTGTCTGGGCAGCGGCTGCCAGTTACCGATTGCGGCTTACGGGAAGAGAATGGGCGATGCTATCCGTATTCAGGGTCTTATAGGGAGCCTTGACGGCCGGACGATGATACGCGATGAGGTAAAAGGGCGGCTCGGGGACGCATCATCGCTGGGGGTAAGGCTTGCCGAAAACATCCTGGGCCGCGGCGGGCAAGCTCTTCTGGAGGAGGCATATAAAATTTGTGACTGAGATGAGAAAGGGAACCGTTTATATCATTGGTGCCGGTCCCGGTGATCCGGAGTTGATTACAACCAAGGGGGTTCGTTGTCTTGGCAAAGCCGATGTAGTTATCTATGATTATCTCGTCCATCCCGATATCCTTCGTCATGCCAATTCCGAAGCCCGGCTGGTTTACGCCGGAAAGCAGGGAGGTGAACATACCCTCACCCAGGAAAAGATCAACCGGATGCTGGTCGAAGAGGCAAATCAAGGCAGAAATGTCGCACGCCTGAAAGGCGGAGACCCTTTTATTTTCGGACGGGGCGGAGAGGAAGCGAATATACTGGCCAGTGAGGGCATTCCCTTTGAAATTATCCCCGGAGTCACTTCCGCCATCGCGGTCCCTGCCTACGCTGGAATACCGCTGACCCATCGCGGATATACTTCCACGCTGGCGTTCGTAACAGGGCATGAGAACCCGGCCAAAGAGCAGAGCGATATCGATTGGAAGTCCCTCGCCGGTATGGGAACACTCGTCTTTCTCATGGGGGTGAAGAACCTTCCGAAGATTGCCGAGGGGCTCATATCAAGCGGAAAGGACAAATCAACGCCAACAGCCCTGATCCGCTGGGGAACGACGCCTGATCAGGAAACGCTCACGGGTAAACTGGCCGATATTGCGGACAAGGCTAAAAAAGCCCGTTTCAAACCGCCCGCAATTCTCGTGGTCGGAGACGTGGTACGGCTTCGGGAGGCTCTGAACTGGTTCGAAACCAAGCCACTGTTTGGCAGAGGAGTGGTGATCACAAGGCCCGAGGCTCAGGCGGAGTCATTTGCAGCATTGCTCCAGGAACAGGGTGCACGGGTGATTCACTTTCCCTTGATCCGCATTGAACCGCCGGAAACATGGAAAGAAGTCGATCAGGCCATCGGACGGCTTGATATTTACCGCTGGATTATTTTTACCAGCGCAAACGGGGTTCGCTTTTTCATGCAGCGGCTGAGAGAGCTGGAGCGTGATATAAGAGAGCTCAAGGGAATAAGGATCTGCACGATAGGTCCAGCTACAGCGGACGTCCTGCGGAATCACGGGCTCAAAGTGGACCTGGTCCCGGATTCATTCATATCCGAAGGTATTGTCGAGGCGTTATCAAAGCATGATATCCGCGGCAAGAAGATTCTGCTTCCCAGGGCAGAAGAAGCGCGGGATATTATTCCTGAAGGATTGGCGAAACAAGGCGCGGAGGCGGACGTTGTGACGGTTTATCGGACGGTGGCTTCCGGCATAAAGCCTGAGAAGCTTTACCCGTTCATCGAAGAAAACCTTGTGGACGTGGTTACATTCACCAGCCCGTCTACCGTATACCGCTTCCTGGAAATCATGGGCAGGGAAGCTTGCGACGACTTGTTCCGGAAGCGTGGAATCAGGATTGCAGCCATCGGCCCCGTTACGACGGAGGCAGTTAAAAAAGCCGGATTCTCCGTAAATATTTTTCAGGAGACTTATACCATCCCCGGAATGGTCGAGGCCCTGAAAGTTTATTATTCCAACAGTCCCATGGTTGGGGGCATCGAGCGATGATCGGGATATCCAAGCTGTATTGCGGGGCCGTGGAACCGGGAGACGTCTTCCGCTACGAGCGGCACTCGGGAAAACTGCCCCCCCACCTGCTGCAATTCTCTGCCGATAAACGACCGGTTGTGGTCTGGAATATGACCAGGCGATGCAACCTGAGATGTGTTCACTGCTATTCAAGCTCGCGGAATATCGAATACCCCGATGAACTGACTACCGCTGAAGCGAAAGTCATGATGGACGACCTGGCGGGTTTTGGCGCACCGGTAATCCTGTTTTCCGGCGGGGAGCCTTTGATGCGTGAGGACTTGCCGGAGTTGGCGGGCTATGCCGTAGAGCATGGAATCCGCTCTGTCATTTCAACCAATGGTACATTAATCACACGAGAGCGTGCGGAGGTTTTCAAGCAAATCGGCCTTTCCTATGTAGGAGTAAGCCTCGACGGCCTGGAGGCGACGCACGACCGTTTTCGCGGTGAGCCGGGTGCCTTCAAAGCAGCCGTGAACGGCATACGGATCTGCCGGGATTCAGGAATCAAGGTCGGCGTGCGCTTTACGATTCACCGGGGCAATGCCTCTGAAATATCGGCCATTTTTGATCTGCTTGAAGAAGAAAATATTTCACGCTGCTGCTTTTATCACCTTGTTTATTCCGGTCGCGGCACGAAGCTCAAGGAAGAGGACCTGTTGCATGGAGAAACCCGCCGTGTTCTGGACCTGATCATGGACCGGACGCAGGACCTCTTTGATCGGGGCCGACCGAAAGAAATCCTCACCGTGGACAACCATGCCGATGGACCGTACGTCTATCTCAGGCTGCTCAGGGAAAATCCTGCCAGGGCAGCGGAAGTATTGGAGCTTTTGAAAATGAATGAAGGCAATAGCTCTGGAATCGGCATCGGATGCATCAGTTGGGATGGAACGGTTCACCCGGATCAATTCTGGCGCAACATCGTTCTTGGCAATGTGCGGGACCACCGCTTCAGTGAGATCTGGACAAACAAGGCCAATGAACTGCTCGTTCGGCTGAAAAATAGAAAACCTTATATTACCGGAAGGTGCGCAGCCTGCCGCTGGCTCAACGTATGCAACGCCAATTTCCGTGCACGGGCGGAAGCTGTAACAGGTGATATCTGGGCACCCGACCCCGCCTGCCACCTAACGGATGAAGAAATAGGACGATGACGGAATGTACTATCAACGGAGTCACCGTTAAGAAGGGAGTAAAAATATGAGTTTTCCTGAATACAGAATGAGACGGTTGAGAAAAAATGAAAATTTCCGCAGGCTGATCCGGGAGACGCGACTGTCTGTCGATGATTTTGTCTATCCGATGTTTATAGTGCCGGGCAAGGGGGTCAAGAAACCGATCGGCTCCATGCCGGGCCAATTCCAGATGTCGGTGGACCATGCTGTTAGGGAAGTTCAGAAAGTCGGCGATCTTAAGATTCCGGCGGTATTGCTCTTCGGTATCCCGGAAAAGAAGGATGACATGGCCACAGGGGCTTTTGCCAAAGACGGAATTATCCAGAGGGCTGTCAGGGAAATCAAGGCGAAGGTGCCGGAGATTCTTGTCATCACGGATGTCTGTCTGTGTGAATATACGAGCCACGGTCACTGCGGGATGATTGAAAAAGGTGAGGTGGACAATGATATGACCATTGAAGTTCTAGCTGAGACGGCCGTTTCACATGCCAAGGCCGGTGCTGATATGGTGGCGCCGTCGGCCATGATGGATGGACAGGTAGGGGTTATCCGGGAGGCCCTGGATGAGACCGGCTATGACAGTATCCCTGTTATGTCCTATTCGGACAAATATGCCTCCTGTTTTTATGGTCCGTTTCGTGAGGCTGCCGAGAGCGCGCCGGAGCTCGGAGACAGAAAGAATTACCAGATGGATCCTACCAACTCCGACGAGGCCATTCGGGAGATGACTCTTGACGTGGAAGAGGGGGCGGACATCCTCATGGTCAAACCCGCCTTGGCTTTTCTGGACGTTATTCGCCGGGCAAGGGAGGAATTTGACCTGCCCCTGGCCGCATACAATGTGAGTGGTGAGTATTCAATGATCAAGGCGGCTGCTCAGTGTGGATGGCTCGATGGAGACAAAGCCATGCTCGAAGTCCTGATATCGATCAAGCGGGCGGGAGCGGATATCCTGATTACCTATTTTGCACTGGAGGCGGCACGGCAACTTCAGGGATAAGGATAGAAACGGGGTCATTGCAAGGCGCATTCCCCCTTTTGTCATCGCGAGGCGGCTTGTAGGCTGCTGTGGTAATCTTATAAATAACGATGAAAAAAGATAAAGCATCCATCCTTCCCTCCGACCTGCGCATGGTGGCGTGGGAGGTAACCCGCAGCTGCAACCTGGCCTGTGTGCACTGCCGTGCCTCCTCTGTTCATGGGGCTTATGAAGGGGAACTTGATACGGTTGCATGCCTGCGTCTTCTGGATGACATTGCCTCCGTTGCCTGGCCCGTGGTCATCCTGACCGGCGGTGAACCGCTCCTAAGAGAAGATATATATGAGATTGCGGCTTATGGAGACCGTCTGGGTCTGCGGATGGTTCTCGCAACGAACGGGACGTTGGTGACGGAGGTAGAAGCCCGCAGGATGGTCGATGCCGGTATAAAAAGGGTCAGCATCAGCCTGGATGGGCCTGATAAGATGAGCCACGATGCCTTCCGCAAGGTTCCGGGTGCGTTTGATTCCGCCCTGAAGGGAATTGTCGCACTTAAAAAATCGGGCATGGAGTTCCAGGTCAATACGACCATTACGCAACGTAACCTGCGACAGCTGCCGGATATTCTGGCTCTTGCCGTTCATCTCGGTGCTGTGGCACATCATATTTTTCTCCTGGTACCCACCGGACGGGGCAGGGAGCTTGCAGACGAGGAAATCACACCGGACGATTATGAAAAAACCCTGGACCGGTTTTACGAGGAGAGTCTTCGGACCCCCATCCAGCTCAAGGCCACCTGCGCGCCCCATTACTGCAGAATCTATCACCAGCGGAAAGATAAAACACTGCCGCACCTGCATTCCGGGGAAGGGCACCCCTTTTATGCATTGACACGCGGATGCCTGGGCGGGGTTTCATTCTGCTTCATTTCTCATACCGGACAGGTCCAACCTTGCGGCTACCTCGAACTGGATTGCGGACAAATCATCAGGCAGCCGTTCTCAGGAATATGGAAAGGTTCGAAGATTTTCAATGCGCTTCGTGATCTCAATACATATGAGGGGAAGTGCGGGCGATGTGAATTTATACAGGTCTGCGGTGGATGCCGGGCCAGGGCGTACGAAATCACAGGCAATTACCTCGCAGAGGAACCCTTTTGTGTATATGAGCCTAAGGTTGAATGACATGGACGACCTAGATAAAAAGATCCTCAACTTCATACAGACAAAATTTCCGGTGGCGCCGGAACCATATCGTCTCATTGGCGAAAAGATTGGACTTTCTGAAGACGAAGTGATCGAGAGAATAAGAAAGATGAAGGAGGACGGCATTATCCGTAGGATTGGAGCTGTCTTTGATTCCGGAAAGCTTGGATTTGTAAGCACTCTTTGCGCCGCCCGGGTTCCTGAGAAAGAAGTGAAGCGGTTCGTCGATGTTGTGAATACCTGTCCCGGTGTGACACACAACTATCGGCGGAACCACGAATACAACATCTGGTTCACTTTCATCGCACCTGACGAGGAAACCCAGCAGCGGGCTCTTGCAGAGATCGCTGAAAAGACGGGTGTCCGTGATATTCTTTCCATGAAAGCCGTGCGAACCTTCAAAATCAACGCCAGCTTCGAGCTATAAGGACCGATATGAGCGAAGAGACAAAAGATCCTGTCCTGTATCTCATGGACGGCAGCAACTACATGTACCGGGCTTTTTTTGCCATCCGTGACCTTTCCAACTCCAAGGGATTTCCCACCAATGCAATCTACGGCTTTACGAGTATGCTCCTGAAACTCATCAAAGACTTTTCTCCGACATACATTGCAGCAGCCTTCGACCTGAAAGGGCCCACTTTTCGCCATGAAGCCTATGAGCATTACAAGGCCACACGAAAGGCTACACCGGATGACCTGGTATCGCAGATTCCTTTCATCAAGGAAATCATCAGGGCCTTTTCCATTCCCATCCTCGAAATCCAGGGCGTAGAGGCGGATGATATCTTAGGGACATTAGCGCGCCGCTATGAGGAGCGTGGCCTCCGGACGGTCATCGTATCCGGCGATAAGGATCTGATGCAGCTCGTATCCGACCAGATTACCATGATCGATACCATGAAGGATAAGCATTACGATATTGCCGCTGTGCAGGAAAAGTTCGGGGTTCCCCCGGAGAAAGTGGTGGAGATCCTTGGCCTCATGGGAGATTCATCGGATAATATCCCCGGCGTTCCGGGAATCGGGGCGAAGACAGCCCAGCGCTTGATCGCGGAGTATGGAAGTATCGAAGCGCTCATCGCAAATGTGGACCGACTGAGAAATGCCGGTGTTAAAAAGAGCCTGAGGGAGTTTACCGATCAGGCGAGAATGAGCCGTGATCTTGCTGTCATACGCACGGATGTGAATGTGGATTTTGATCTGGAGGCCAGCCGTTATAGAGGATTTGACCGGCAGGCGCTCAAGAAGCTTTTCGTTGAGTTCGAATTCACAACCCTGCTGCGGGATCTTGACATCCGGGATGAGGATCTGGAAGGGCAATACCAGGCAGTTCCATCCGGGGCTGAATTGGATGACCTGTCAAAAAAATTGCGTCATCTGTCTGCATTTTCGCTGGAAGCTGTTTTGACTTCAGAGGAACCCATGCGCGGGGATATGATTGGACTGGCCATAGGGACCAAACCGGGAGCAGCGCTCTATGTTCCTTTTGCCGATCCTTCCCTTATTCTTAAAACATTGGGGCCGATTCTTTCCGATCCTGGAATATTGAAGCATGGACATGACCTGAAGAATGTTCTGATAGCCCTGGCACAGCGGGGGGTGGCACTTCAGGGCCTCGGCTGCGATACGATGGTTGCCGCCTATATCCTCAACCCGACCAGGAGAAGTTTCGACCTGGCGGATGTGGCCGAGGAATACCTGGGGCAACAGGTCCCGTCTTTAAAAAGCCTCGTCGGGTCCGGCACCCGCGCCCTCCCTGTTGAGGAAGTGTCGCTTGCGGATATGACCGCTTATGCGTGCCGGCGGGCGGATGGGATCATGCGCCTTACGGCTGCTGTTGAAGAGAAAATCGATAAGGAAAAATTCGGCAGCCTCTTTCGCGATGTTGAAATGCCCCTAGTGGTGGTGCTGGCGGCAATGGAGCAGCATGGTGTACTTCTCGACAGCAAGCTCCTGCGTTCCATGTCGGAAGAAACGGCGGAGCTTCTCTCCCTCTCTGAAGAAAAAATCTACCACCTGGGAGGCGAACATTTCAATATAAACTCTCCGAAACAACTCCAGGTCATTCTTTTCGAGAGGCTTGGTTTACCGAAAGGGAAAAAGACAAAGGAAGGGTATTCTACAGATGTAGATGTCCTGACCGCACTTGCCCGGACCTATGAGCTGCCCGCTGAAATCCTTGCCTATCGAAGCCTGATGAAATTGAAAACAACTTATATTGACAGTCTGCCCGCCCTTATTCATCCTGAAACGGGGCGAATCCATACCTCTTACAATCAAACCGTGACAGCGACAGGGCGGCTGTCGAGCAGTAATCCGAACCTTCAAAATATTCCCATCCGGACACTTGAAGGGAAACGAATCCGCCAGGCATTTATCGCTCCTAAAGGCTGCATCCTGGTTTCTGCGGATTATTCTCAGATTGAGCTTCGTATCCTGGCTCATTTATCGGGTGATGTTACCCTGATTGAAGCATTCAACTCCGGGGAAGATATTCATAGCCGCACCGCGTCAAATATCTTCGGAGTCTTTCCGGAGATGGTCAACGAAGAAATGCGGCGCCAGGCAAAAGTAATCAATTTTGGAGTGCTCTATGGGATGAGCGCCTTCGGCTTATCCAGGGAGCTGGGCATAAACCAGAAGCTTGCGCAAGCCTATATTGATGGTTATTTCGAAAAGTATGCAGGCGTGCGCCGTTATCTCGACGGTATCCTGGAAGCCGCTCGGAAGGATGGATATGTAACAACCCTGCTCGGCCGCCGCCGTTTTCTCCCGGATATCAACCACAGCAATGCCGCCGTCCGGCAATTCGCCGAACGGATGGCGGTCAATACGCCAATCCAGGGTACGGCGGCTGACCTGATAAAAGTAGCCATGGTCAGTATTTTCAAAAAACTCCCGGAACTGAAGCTGTCCTCGGCGATGATCATGCAGGTTCATGATGAGCTGGTCTTTGAAGTGCCTGTGGATGAGAAAGACGAGGTTATGGCGCTGGTGCAATCGAATATGGAAAATGTTATCAGACTGCTGGTACCCCTGAAAGTAGGAATCGCCTTTGGGAGGAACTGGGACGAGGCTCATTAAATATTGGTATCCCATAAGACTAAAGTCTTAAATATATATATAGTAATCGTTCTTGACCTGAAAATGATAAAGTAGTAGTAAATATGATGATATGGGTAACCATTACATCTTATGGATATAGTAGTCATGTGTCTTTTGCTTTGAAAGGAGTCGCATATGAGTACAGCCGCTCAGCAAAAATTCAGAATTAAAGAGCCTAAGGGACTTTCCCCTCGTATCCAGTGGCTTCGGGATTACTTTTTCCAGGGGGTGAAGAGGCCATGGAACAATGAGTTCACATCATGGTCGACGGGCACCCCGTGGGACTGCCAGTATAACGAGATCACCTACTTCATAGTTCCCGAGACCTATCCCTTTCTCCAGACATTCGTATCATCCTTTAAGCAGGCAGCCCACGATGTGGCTCTGCCCGCGGATTTCTGGTCCTGGAGCCTGCCGGAGCGAAGGGCATGGTTCGTAAAAGAGGTTATGGTGAGCTACCTTCCGCATGAAATCCTTCCAGGCGACCTGATTGCAGGAGCCCGTTTCAACGTCCAGACTTCCATGTGCCTGACAAAGGAAGAGGCGAAAGAGCGCGATCGACTGGTCATGAAGGCGCGGACCCTCATGAAATGGTTTCATGATCACGGTTATGGAAACGCGGGAGCGACCAGCGGCCACCTGGTGCCCGGTTATGAACGGGCGCTGAAGATAGGGTGGAAAGGAATACATGGAGAAATAGAGGGGAAGTACCAGGCCCTGACGGTTTCTGACAAGCAGGGTTCAAAAGGTGCCCAGCTCAAGGCCATGATGACTGCAGCTACCATGCCCAGAGACGTGGCTGCAAAATATGCCGGCCTTTGTAGGAATCTTGCTGCAAGAGAGAAAGACGGCCAGCGGGCGGATGAACTGGTAAAAATGGCAGAAAATCTTGACCGTGTTCCCTGGGAGCCTCCGGGAAACTTCTGGGAGGCGGTGCAATCCCTTTGGCTTACGCATATGCTTATCATGAGTGATGAAAACTACCCGGGTCCGGGAGTTTCCTTCGGCAGGATCGACCAGTTCCTTTATCCTTACTGGAAACAATCCATGGATGAAGGCATGGACCGGGAATTCGCCAAAGAAATTCTGAAGTGCTTCTGGGTGCATGCGAATACGGCCTACGATGCCATGATCCGCACCGGTGGCAACCAGGGCATCACAGCAGGTTTCGGCCAATTGTTTACCGTGTCCGGTTTAGGCCTCGGCGGCAAGGATATGACCAATGATCTGACCTACGCGATCCTCGAAGTCATCGATGAAATGACACCGATCCTAGAACCAAAGCCCAATGTCCGTCTCCATCGAAACACTCCGGAGGAATTGTTGGACAAGGTCGTGGACATGAT
>JBEKJA010000013.1:0-17417 GCA_050011475.1 Syntrophales bacterium | reverse complement strand
TGATTGCAAGATATAATCGCATGGCGTGTATAATACCCCCACACGGGATATTGAAAGCCAAGATATGTACATGTGTTGCTTTTTAATCCAAATCAAGTAAAAATGGAAGGACTCTTTTTCAAAATATGTTATTTTTCCATGGAGCATGGATAAAATGTATCATCAAGGAAATGATATGGATGAAAATTATAAGTGGCTGGAAAAGGCCATCAGAGACTTTGTGGAGCACAGTCCCGAGAACTCTCTTAAAAATGAGAATGAGGAAAAAGCCTGGGCAGAAACCATTGTGGGGTTCGCAGGCGGCGACGATCCTGTCTTTTCATTCCTGAAGGAAGACATTGGCGAATTTCTATGGACTCCGCATGAAATCTTTTCATTAACCTTCCCGCAGCACGGAGTCGCTCCGCAGGGGTTGACTGTCATCAGTTGGATTCTCCCGCAGACAGAACAAACGAAGTCAGACAACCGTGGTGCAGAGAAACTTCCGGCAGAACGCTGGCTGAGATCCAGGAAGTTCGGCGAGGAATTTAATGTGAAGCTGGCCGTTCATGTTGTTGATATCTTACACAAGCAGGGATATCAGGCTGTCGCACCATCGCTTCTTTCTCCGGACTGGAAATGGCAGACGTCACAGCGCTATGGATTTTCATCGAATTGGTCCGAGAGGCATGTCGCCTATGCGGCAGGATTGGGCACATTCGGATTATGTGATGGTCTCATCACGAAAGTTGGCAAAGCCATGCGCTGCGGGTCAGTCGTGGCCGGTATCAAGGTTACCCCGTCTGCCAGGCCCTATGAAAATCATCTATCCTATTGTTCATTCCATGCCCATGGTACATGCGGGGAATGCATACCGCGCTGTCCGGCTGGAGCGATATCAAAATACGGACATGACAAAGATAAATGCATGAATTTCATTTTCTCCACATTAACTTCCTACGTAAAAACCACCTATGGCTTTGAAAGTTACGGCTGCGGGCTTTGCCAGACCGGTGTTCCCTGTGAATCGGAGATACCGCCTGCCAATCCTTAATATGGTTAAATATACATCGTACGATTATACCTCGTTATGAACAACTGACCCCAGTGATCGCAATGACCCCACTAAGATTGCCGTGCTCCGCTACCAGGAGACTTATTCAGTAAGGTGCGGCAAGTCTGTCATTGAGATGCCAACCCCGAATTGTTTAATCGCCGTTCTTTCACCATCCCAGCTTCCGTAATACAGCATGTGGATGGATTTCTTTCCTGTTTTCAGAGCCCTGATCATCCAATATTGTTTTGATCTCTGACCGGTCATCGTTGGATCAAAAGGTTCCGTAGTTCGATAGCCTTCCCCGATGATCTTGAAGTATTCCTTATCCAGGACATCGAGATACCAAGCATATCTTGTGGAGGGATTCGACGGTAATTCAATATTTATCACATCCCCCACTAGGATGTTATACTCACTACAATCAGACTCTCCATTGATTGTTAGATTGTTTTTGTCAATAGGTAAAGGGTCGACCCATGAAGCGGGAACAAGCATCATTGATGCCGACAGAAGAAAAAGAAACATGTAACTGGTTAACCGGGTTTGCATCTTTTAATCCTTTCCATGTTTAGTCATACATGCTGATGCGGCAAAGATATAACCGTGCAGAGAAAAGAGCACAAATTTCGGGCCATGATTAAAATACCCATGATATTAATTAGTTATTTTTAAGTGACCGAAGGGGATGTCAGAGAAGTGTCAACTTTGTTGGCACTGTCAACTGGAGTTGGCACCAAGCTGCCAGTAGAATGTCAAAAACGGTCATTCCCCGAATTTTTCGTTGGGAGGAACATAATCTTTATACTGATAGGGCAGGGATTCACGGATGTTCGGAGGGATTTTGCCATATTTACTTTCAAACTCTTCCAGAAGTTTCTGGCGCCCGCGGAAAAAATCGATAACCTTATTTTTGACTGCCGCTTTATCTGTAAATAACTGGTGGGCTTTCATCAGATCAAGATTGGCACGGTCGCATTTAATCGGATAGTAGTGTCCCAGGCAATCCTGCTCACGGCTGAAGCGGAGCTGAATGCGGACAAGATCATTATAGGTCGATAGAGATTTCCTCAGGGTCACCTTCTGATCGTTTGGACCGATGGTACCGGTGTTTGCCAGGTAGCACTGGATTCGGTTTCGTTTGACGATGTCGTAAAATATCATTGCGTGCTCCAGACGATCCCCGGCTGCAAATGGATCCAGGAAAAAAACCCTCTTGAATTTTCCCGCTTCCTCCGGGTTGCCTCCGGTGCTTTCTATGGATTCCCCATAAATGAATTGCATCGTGGCCTGTTCCGGGGTCAATCTGCTGATGACATTTACGAGGGGATTGCGTGTAAGGATAACAATGTACTGTATTTTGTCGGCTTTGAGACTCTTCGATGCGATTTCGAGATTCGCCCTGGTCACAATCGCCCGCCCGTTACCGGTTTTCGAAATATCCCTGAAATCAGGCATGTAAGGATATTTGGTGATAGAAATATTCTCCAGAAAGGCATCCTTTGATTCGGCAGCCCTCAGGATTTCCGGCTGACTTTCGTCCAGCCCCTCAGTTTTGACATACAAACCTCCGATTTCGAACGCCGAGTAGCTGCCGTCAAAACCGACCGTACCGCCGTCATCACCGATCATCTCAGAACTTTCTTTCGGCATTCTTGCAAAGGTTCTGCATAGCGTCGTCGTTTTGCCGGTAGCGGTCAATCCGGAAACAGCGGTGATGATCTGCTTCAGTTCCGGATGTTCGGTTCCCTCGTCATAGACCCAGAGAAAATCCCGTCTGGCGCCGGCATGCAGAAAGATGCCGGTCTTATCGATGGCCTTGACGCGCCAGTCTTCAAACTGAAACACTCCCTTTTTCCCCTCACCGAGGTAGATGGTATTCCTGCATATTTTGACCTGTTCACCTCGCTTCTCGCCCATCATGAGACGGACCATGATGTCCTTGTCCACGAGTTTTCTGGATCTGTTGGCTTCAAATGCCTCATCCGTGAAATAAATGATGGTATATGTGGGATTCTTGACGACTCGGGGCTCCGGCTTGTCGAAAAGAAGCTTCAGACCATAGACGATCTGGGCATATTGTTCGGGAATGAGAAAGCGTGCTGTCACCCCTTCCGAGCCATCGCCGATGATGGTATCGAGAGCAATGATATTTTCCCTGGCAAGAGCATCCACTACCTGTTTTGCAAGCTGTTCTTCCGGTTCACCAAATGGATGGTCTATACTGTTTCTGGTATGCGGTGCGGACCTCGACATAGGCTCGGAGTCGGCGGCCACCGATCCAAGCTGTGTCTGAATAACACCTTCCTGCCTCAAAGCGACCTGCTTGATTTCTTCCAGGGAGCGCCCTTTGATGAGACGGCCGTCCGTTTCAGCTTTCTGATAAATCTGTTCGGCTGCTGACTTGAATGAATTCATTTTTCACGTTACCTCCGGGAATCATCATACCAGGCATACTTCGGCAAAGCGCCTGACGTTCTCGCCTTCCCCCAGGGCCACAAGCTTATCACCATTTTCAATCACGTATGTGGCCAGGGGGTTGAATATCATTTTACCGGATTCTTTCTTCACAGCAACAATAATCAGGCCATAGCGAACGCGGATTTCAGACTGTTCGAGGGATTGACCGATGACTGGAGAGCCGTCACATACGGCGAGTTCTTCCATGCGGAGCTCAAGACTTTGGCGGCGGGTCGTGATCTCAATGAAATCCAGCATGGCTGGCCTCAGGATGGCCATGGCCATGCGGATACCGCCCAGGTGATACGGTGACATGACCTTGTTCGCCCCTGCCCGGAGGAGGCGATGCTCCGATTCCTCCTCTTCGGACCTGGAGAGGATATAGATATCCGGGTTGAGGTCCTTGGCCGTCAGGATGACATAAAGATTTTCAGCATCCGTCGGTAGAACGCAGACAATTCCCTTGGCCTGTTTTATGCCCGCTGCCATCAGCGTCCGATCCTGGGTCGCATCTCCTTTCTGATAAACAAATCCATCATCTTCTAGTTTCTGAAGAACCTCAGGGTTATTGTCGATAACGACAAACGGCATCTTTTCCTGGAAGAGCTCTCGGCAGATCAGATAGCCGATGCGCCCGCATCCGCAAATAATATAATGCCCCTTCATTTTAGCAATCAACTTTTCCAATTTACCCCTCCCGAGAATCAGTCTGACCTGTCCTTCAAAAATAGTTTCCGCGAAAAGACCGATGGTGTAAAACATCAAACCCACGCCGAAGATGATCATTATAATGGTAAATATCTTGCCTGTATCGGTATGTGGGGCGTAGTCCCCATATCCAACGGTCGATATGGTTATGACCGTTGCATAGACGGATTCAAGAAGGCCCCAACCTTCAATATAATGATAGCCGATCGTACCGATGTTGACCAGGATAAGAAGCAGCAGCACGGCAATACGGAATCTCTTTGCAGGTATCACATGCACTCCAAGCCGTAACGTATGGGAAATAGAATCAATTGAAATTTCGCATATGTTTTTGTAAAGGTCAAGAGGATTGCAGATCGATATAAAAAGGACACCAGGGGCTGTTCCTGAAAATTTGATTGACTATCTAAAGGCTGTGTAATAATGCGGGTTTAATTTACGGATGACGGACATTATGAAAAAAAGACAGAAATACCTTTATATCCATACATTCGGCTGCCAGATGAACGTGCACGACTCGGAACTGATGGCTGATATGATGAAGAAAGCCGGCTACCTGCTGACTCCTGACGTAAATGAAGCCGATGTCATCATCGTCAATACATGCAGTATACGGCAAAAGGCGGCGCAGAAAGCGTACAGCCAGCTCGGCAGGTTCCGTGAGCTGAAAAGAAGGAAGCCGGGTGTGATACTTGCCGTTGGGGGTTGCCTGGCCCAGCAATGGGGGGAACGATTTTTTGATAGAATTCCGGAAATGGATATTATCTTCGGCACGCACCAGATTCACCAGGTTCCAGAGATGATATCGGCAATCCTTGAAGATGGGTGTGCAAGGGAGGCTACGGACTTCGCGGATCATGTCCGGTCATTGGATCTTTTTCCTGTGCCGGAAGATAGTCGGGTCAATGCATTTGTCACGATTATGCAGGGCTGCAACAATTTTTGCTCTTATTGTGTCGTTCCTTATGTCCGGGGCAGGGAAGAGAGCCGTCCGATGAAGGATGTAATTGAAGAAGTCCGCATACTCGCAGACAGGGGCATAAAAGAAGTGGTTCTTTTGGGCCAGAACGTCAATTCTTACGGACAAACGCTGATCAATGGAACCAATTTCCCTTCACTGCTGCGGGCTATTGATACGATAGAGGGCATTGAAAGGATTCGATTCACCACGTCGCACCCGAAAGACCTGTCTCCTGATCTGATCGGCTGCTTTCATGATATCGAGTCTTTGTGCGAATATATTCATTTACCCGTTCAGTCAGGATCGGACCAGGTCCTTGAACGGATGAACCGGGGATATACAGCTTCGGATTACATCAGAAAAATTGAACAATTACATGCATCCCGACCGGATATCGCCATTTCGACCGATATCATTGTCGGTTTTCCGGGAGAGTCGGAAGAAGATTTTCAGGTCACGATCGGCCTGATGGAAAAAATCAAGTTTGACAATGTTTATTCTTTCAAGTATTCGGAAAGGGAGGGCACGGAAGCCGCTGCTTTGGATCGGAAAGTATCCGATGATACAAAGGCAAACCGGCTGAAAATTCTCCAGGCGCTTCAAGACAGGCATACTTTTAATCGTAATGAGGCCCTCGTTGGGGGACATGCTGAAGTACTTGTGGAGGGATTGAGCAGGAATTCCCATTGTGATGTGACAGGACGTACGCGCACCAACAAGATCGTCAATCTGGAGGGCGATCCCGGTTTGATCGGAAAGACTGTCATGGTCGGGATATTGAAAGCGCATCGCCATTCCCTGCGGGGAGAGATTGTGCCATGAAGGAGTCGCAGGTGTTCATAGAAATGAAAGTCAGCGGGTTGACCATTGACCCGATTACCAATACCCCGATTGTAATCCTTAAGGATGAAACGGAACTCAAGGTTCTTCCTATTTGGATTGGTGTCTTCGAAGCGAGCGCGATTGCCGCTGTAATGGAAAGCATCTCTTTTGCACGGCCAATGACCCATGATCTGATGAATGAGATGATAAAGGTCCTTGAAGTGAGCGTTGCAAAGGTGGAAATCCATGACCTTCGGAATAATACTTTTTTTGCAAACGTTTATCTTGAGAAAAGTGGAGAAACCATAAAAGTGGATGCAAGGCCGAGTGATGCCATAGCCCTTGCTCTCAGGTCCGCATCCCCTATTCTTGTGGAAGAAAAGGTCATTGAGAAATCAAGAAATATAGACATGAACCAGAAGCTGACGGATCCGGACAAACTGCAGGAAGAGCAGACAAAGGAATTTCTGGAGAATCTCTCCCCTGAGGACTTCGGCAAATATAAGATGTAGCGATATACGGCCGAGACCCCAATTGCAATACGGGATGCCACGAAAACGGAATGACTTGAATTTCATCGTTTTCGTGGCTGTTATTTTTTCGGGTTCGATCCAGGGCATGCATGAATGAAAACGGACATCCGACAATTTGGTGCTTATCTTGATATGGAGAGAAATTTTTCATCTCATACAAGACAGAGCTACCTTGCTGATATTGGGCAATTTCAGCAATTTCTTGCCGGATTATCGAAGGTATCCGGGCGTGTTCCCGCCGATCGCTGGGACTCGATAGGACATCTGGATATTCGCTCTTTTCTCGCTGCTCTTCACAAGAGCGGTATGAAGAAAGTAACCATTGCCAGAAAACTTTCCGCAATAAGGGCTTTTTTCAATTACCTGATACGGCAGGGTAAGCTGCATTCCAATCCAGCCGATCTTGTACAGGCGCCAACGGCGGAGAAATATGTTCCCCGGGTCCTGTCTGTGGATGAAGTGTTCAGCCTTCTTGAAGGGACCTATCCGCCCGATGAGATGGGATTGAGGGATCGGGCCATCCTCGAGCTTTTCTATTCGTCCGGCGTGCGGCTGAGCGAATTGGCAGGTATGAACATTGAAGACCTCGACTTTGGACAGTCTCTGGTCAGGGTCCGAGGCAAAGGGAACAAGGAAAGAGTGGTGCCCGTTGGGCGGGTAGCCCTAATGAGCCTCAGAACGTATATTGATAAAAAGCTGGAGAAAGCCCCGGAGGGTAAACCCGGATCGCAGAGGGCTCTTTTTACAGGCCGCTCCGGCAGCCGCCTCAACGTTCGAACCATTTCGAGGATTCTGCAGAAGTATGTGTCAAAAAGCGGTTTGGACCGCAGGGTGAGTCCACATACGCTTCGTCATTCATTTGCAACCCATTTACTGGATGCCGGGGCAGACCTTCGGGCCATTCAGGAGCTTCTGGGACACGAAAGTTTGTCGACAACACAGAAGTATACGTCCGTAAGCATCAGCCGCTTGATGGAGGTTTATGACAAGGCTCACCCCAAAGCCAAATAGTTTCCATCCGAATACTCGGGATGGAAACTAAACAACGGGAGGAATATTCAATGCAGATAAGAGGAACAACTATTCTGGCTATCCGGCACAAGGGAAAAGTGGTGGTGGCCGGCGATGGACAGGTTACCTTGGATATAACCGTGATGAAGCATGGCGCACGTAAAGTAAGGCGATTATATCATGATGAGGTCATTGTCGGATTCGCCGGTGCTACGGCAGATGCATTCACTCTATTTGACCGTTTTGATCAGAAGCTGGAGCAGTATAAGGGCAATCTGCTGAGGGCCGCGGTCGAGTTGACCAAGGATTGGCGAACCGATCGGGTTCTTCGCCACCTGGAAGCGTTGATGATTGCTGTCAGTAAGGATGCCTTTCTGATTATTTCAGGCAATGGAGATGTTATAGAGTCGGACGATGAAGTAATGGCCATCGGATCGGGCGGCCCTTATGCACTGGCCGCTGCACGCGCCATGGTGCGATATTCGAACCTTACAGCCGCCGAGATTGCGAGAGAGGCGGTAAAAATTGCCGCGGAACTGTGCATCTATACAAACGATCATATAATGGTGGAAGAACTTGACCTGACCGAGGACACTGTGAAGAGCCCTCCGAAAGGCAAGAAATAAGGTTTCCAGTTTGGAAACGAGGAGGAGTAAATTTAATGGCGATCAAATCACTGACGCCCCGGATGATTGTAGAAAAACTGGACCAATACATTGTAGGTCAGGCTGAGGCCAAGCGGGCCGTAGCCATTGCCCTGCGAAATCGCTGGCGGCGTCAAAATGTTACCAAAGAGCTGGTCGATGAGATTTCACCGAAGAATATCATCATGATTGGTCCGACAGGTGTCGGTAAAACGGAGATTGCCCGCAGGCTGGCAAAGATAGACAACTCTCCTTTTCTGAAGGTTGAAGCTTCAAAGTTTACAGAGGTTGGATATGTCGGCCGGGATGTGGAATCAATGGTTCGGGATCTGCTGGAGCTCTCCATTAATGCGGTGAAGCTTGAAGAACAGGAAAATGTGAGAGCCAGGGCTGCAGAACTAGCCGAAGAGCGTCTGCTTGATGTGCTACTGCCCCCGAAGCCCTCTGAAAAAAAGGTTGTTGATATGATTCCAGACCAGGATATGGACCATCCTGAAGAAATGCACGTTCCAGATCATGATTCAACGAGAGAAAGGATACGCCGCCTCCTGAAAGATGGAAAATTGGATCAGCGAATCGTTGAGCTGGAAGTTACAGAATCACGCACTGGACCGATCGTAGAGATTTTCTCCACGGCTGGTATGGAAGATGTCGGTTTGAACATGAAGGATATGTTCGGCAATCTCTTCCCTCAGAAAAAAAAGATACGGCGCGTTAAAGTCGAGGAGGCAAAAGAGATTCTTGCCCAGGAGGAAGCCCAACGGCTCGTGGATATGGAAAAGGTGACCAGGACTGCAATCGAGCGGGTAGAGCAGTCAGGAATCATTTTCCTGGATGAGATCGACAAGATCGTTGGCAGCGAGTCGCCCCATGGGCCGGATGTATCTAGGGAAGGTGTTCAGAGAGATCTCCTACCCATTGTGGAGGGCTCGACAGTCAATACCCGATATGGGATGGTCCGGACGGATCATATACTTTTTATAGCGGCGGGGGCTTTCAGTTCCACGAAGCCTTCCGACCTCATTCCTGAGCTTCAAGGACGCTTCCCCATCCGGGTCGAGCTGAATTCTCTTGGAAAGCAGGAATTTATCAGGATCCTTACGGAGCCGCATAATGCATTGGTTAAACAGTATGTGGAGATGATGGCCACGGAAGGGATCCAATTGATATTTGCAGAGGACGCCATTGCTGAAATCTCCGAGATTGCGGCGCTGGTGAATGAGAGAACGGAGAATATCGGTGCGAGGAGGCTATACACCATAATGGAAATCCTTCTTGAAGATATTTCATTCGATGCTCCGGAAATGACCGAGAAGGAATTGACCATCGACGCTGTCTATGTGAGAGAGAAACTCGATGACATTGTTGAAGATGAGGATTTGAGCCGGTACATCCTATAATGGAGGGATAAGATGGAAGATCTCACCCAGAGCATGGAGCGTGCGGAGATACTCCTAGAGGCGCTTCCATACATAAGGAAATTTTACAACAAGATCATTGTGATCAAGTATGGTGGTCACGCAATGGTGGACGAAGACCTCAAGGAAGGTTTCGCGCATGATGTCGTACTGATGAAGTATATCGGCATGCATCCTGTGATCGTGCATGGCGGGGGTCCGCAGATTGGTGGTTACCTGGAAAAACTGGGAAAAGAATCCAGGTTTATTCAAGGAATGCGTGTAACGGATGAGGAGACAATGGATATTGTCGAAATGGTCCTCGTAGGGAAGGTCAATAAGGAGATTGTCGGGTTGATCAATCGATGCGGCGGGATTGCGGTTGGCATGAGCGGCAAAGACGGCGGGCTTATCCAGGCCGAGAAATACATCCTGAGTGCGGAACGGACCGAAGACACGCCTTCCGAGATTATTGATCTCGGGCTTGTAGGACGTGTGCAGCACATAAATACAGGTCTTGTGTCTTCACTTGTAAAAGATGGTTTTATCCCTGTGATTGCACCGACCGGGGCAGGTCAAAAAGGGGAAACATATAATATCAATGCCGACCTGGTCGCCAGTGCCATGGCATCAGCCCTGCATGCCGAGAAGCTGATTTTACTGACGGATGTTCCGGGGGTACTGAATGAACGGAAGGAATTAATCAATACCATGAGCAACTCCGAGGCTACCGGAATGATCGAGCGGGACATCATAGAAGGCGGGATGTATCCCAAGGTGAAATGCTGCCTCAAGGCATTGAAGGAAGGTGTCGGTAAAACACACATTATCGATGGCCGCCGCAAACATGCAGTTTTGCTTGAATTATTTACTGATTCCGGAGTAGGTACAGAAATTGCCCTTTAGGAAGTTTCCGATTTCTGCAGGATAAAGGATATTGAAATGACCAGCTATGCTAATACGGAAGAGTATATCAGCCGGGCGTCGGCATGTCTTATGGAGACATACAGCCGCATACCGGTTGTTTTTTCCAGGGGATTGGGAGCGAGACTGTGGGATGTCGACGGACAGGAGTATCTCGACTTTACAGCCGGTATTGCCGTCTGCAGTCTCGGGCATTGCCACCCGAATGTGACCGCTGCCATTAAAAAGCAGTGCGATACCCTGATGCACGTCTCCAATCTTTATCATATAGAAGCCCAGATTCTTATGGCAGAGCTTCTCACAGAGCTGTCATTTGCGGACCGGGTCTTCTTCTGCAACAGCGGTGCCGAAGCCAATGAAGGAGCCATCAAGCTTGCCAGGAAGTACGGCCGTGAAAAGCTTGGCGGTCGCTATGAGCTGATCACAATGACTAATTCATTCCATGGTCGGACCCTGGCCACGATTACCGCAACGGGGCAGGCAAAGTTTCAGAAGGGCTACGAGCCGCTTCCGGAAGGGTTTAGATATGTACCATTCAATGATCTATCTGCTCTTGAAGAAGCAATCTCGGAGCGGACCTGCGGTGTCCTTGTAGAACCCATCCAAGTGGAGGGCGGTGTACATATCCCTGATGGCGGCTATCTACGGGGTATCCGGCAGATCTGTGACAAGCATGGATTGCTTATGATTCTGGATGAAGTTCAGGTCGGTATAGGCCGGACGGGAACTCTTTTTGCCTATGAGCAGGAAGGTGTCAAGCCCGATGTCATTACCCTTGCCAAGGCGTTGGGCAACGGTTTTCCTGTCGGTGCTCTTCTCGCCACGGATGCGGCTGCCGCAGTATTCACACCCGGTAGCCATGCGTCGACCTTTGGCGGGAATCCCCTTGCCATGGCAGCTGCTTATGCGGTACTAAATACTTTTATATCTGAACCGATCCTGGCGCATTGCAAAGATATGGGGACCTATTTCCTCGAAGCGTTAAAAGTGCAGATGGCCGGGCACCCCATGGTCCTTGATATTCGCGGCCGGGGATTGCTCATTGGGGTGGAACTATCCGCAGATGCGGCGGACATCGTCAGGAAATGCAGGGATCAAAGTGTATTAATCGCCACGGCGGGGCCCCGGGTGCTTCGATTTGTACCGCCTCTGATTATCACGAAAGAGGATGTCGATCGGGTCCTGGATGTCCTGGGCAGGGTAATGTAGTGGAGGGATCATGAAGAAGGATTTATTGAGTGAGTATGACCTTGCGAAGGAGGACTTTTCAGCTCTATTCGAAAAGTCCGGTTTTCTCAAAAAGATGGTGAAGGAAGGTCGCAGCTATACTCCACTCGCAGGAAAAACGCTCGGCATGATCTTTGATAAAATCTCGACGAGAACCCGCATCTCTTTCGAGGTGGGCATGTACCAGCTTGGGGGCGTCGCTCTTTTCCTGAACAGCAAGGATACCCAACTGGGACGGGGTGAAAGTATAGCGGACACAGCAAGGGTCATGTCCAGGTACCTCGATGCAATTATGATCCGCACGTTTTCCCAGGAGTCTCTCGAAGAATTCGCGCGCTACTCGGAGATTCCCATCATAAACGGGTTGACGGATCTGCTCCATCCATGCCAGATCCTCAGCGACCTGTTTACCATAAATGAAAAAAAGGGAACATACGAGAACCTGAAGATCGCCTATGTGGGTGATGGCAATAATGTTGCCAATTCATGGATCAATGCGGCAGCCAGGCTGCCTTTTCATCTGGCATTGGCATGTCCGGATGGATATGATCCGGATCCCCAAATTTTTAACAGGGGGAAAAAGGAAGCCCCGCTCGGGGTGGTGCTCTATAGGGATCCGTTTGAAGCCGTTGCAGATGCCGATGTGATCTATACGGATGTTTGGGCCAGCATGGGCCAGGAAGAGCAGAGGGGAAAAAGAATCCGTGTATTCCGAGGTTATCAGGTAAACCGGGATCTTTTAAGAAACGCACGGTCTGATGCTCTTGTAATGCACTGTCTGCCGGCACACCGGGGAGAGGAAATTGCCGCCGATGTCATCGATGGACCATCATCCATAGTAATAGACCAGGCTGAGAATCGCTTGCATGTTCAGAAGGCCATACTGGAAGTTCTTATGTTGAATCGATCATAAAAATCATATCATAAAGGGTAAATTGCAATGCAAAAGAAAATTAAAAAAGTCGTAGTTGCATATTCCGGAGGTCTGGATACATCGGTTATTCTCCGATGGCTCATCGAAACATATCAATGCAAAGTCATTGCTTTTGTAGCGGATGTCGGACAGAAGGAAGAACTGGACGGACTGGAGGACCGTGCCCTGAAAGCAGGTGCAAGTAAAGTGTATATGGAAAATCTTCAAAATGAGTTTGTTCGTGATTTCGTGTTTCCCGCATTGCGGGCAAATGCGATTTATGAAGGGACCTATCTGCTCGGGACATCGCTGGCCCGGCCGCTGATCGCAAAAAGACAAATAGAGATTGCGCATGCCGAAAGAGCCGATGCCGTATGCCATGGAGCAACGGGCAAAGGAAACGACCAGGTGCGGTTCGAGTTGACATATATCGCGCTCGATCCGTCCATCCGCATTATTTCCGCCTGGAAAGACGAGAACTGGATATTCGATTCCAGAAAAAGTATGATAGACTACGCAGAGCGGCACCGAATACCGGTGACGCTTGTGACACGGGAAAAGCCTTACAGCAGTGACCGGAATGCACTCCATATGTCCCACGAAGGGGGGATCCTGGAAGATCCGTGGGAAGAGCCGCCGGAATCCATCCATATGCTGACCGTTTCTCCGGAAACGGCTCCGGACAAACCCGTTTATGTGGAAATCGAATTTGAGAAAGGCGATCCTGTCGCGGTGAATGGCAGGCGTATGAGACCATCAACGCTGCTCAATTATTTAAACCGGATTGCGGGAGCCAATGGTATCGGCCGGGTGGACATGGTCGAAAACCGTTTCGTGGGAATGAAATCCAGGGGTGTTTACGAGACGCCGGGAGGAACGGTTCTCTGGTCTGCACACCGCGCGTTGGAGTCCATCACAATGGATCGGGAGGTCATGTTCATGCGGGACTCGTTAATCCCCAAATATGCCCAGTTGGTGTATAATGGCTTCTGGTATTCTCCGGAAATGACGGCCCTGCAGCGATATATTGATGCAACCCAAGAAAATGTCACCGGTACAGTCAGAATGAAGCTTTACAAGGGGAACAGTATCGTAGTAGGACGAAAATCACCCCATTCTCTCTATAGTGAAGCCCTCGCAACCTTTGAGAAGGATACGGGATACAACCAAATGGATGCCACGGGATTTATAAGACTCAATGGACTGCGCTTGAGAATCCAGGCTGAACGAAAGCAGAAAGCCGGTATCCGTGATAAGAAATCCCGGGGCAGGAAGAAGCGTTGACAATACCGTGATCACCATCGATCGGAAGGTGCAATCCAGTGAAAAAGACGGATAGAAAAGCCTGGGGTGGTCGATTCAGGAAAGCCATGGATAAAGAGGTGGAGGCCTTCACCGCATCCATACATGTTGATCGCAGACTCTATCAACATGACATTGAAGGCAGTATGGTCCATGCCCAAATGTTGGTGCAACAGGGGATCCTTACCGGAGGAGAGGGAAGGGCGATCCTGCGAGGCCTTCAGGATATTCTCAGGGAAATCAATGCAGGGAAGTTTGTATTTGACTCTGCGGATGAGGATATCCATATGGCAATCGAAAAAGCCTTAAGGGAAAAGATCGGGGAGGCGGGAGGAAAACTGCATACAGCACGCAGCCGAAACGATCAGGTCTCGCTTGACATGCGCCTTTATCTTCGGGACGAGTTGAACTCGATACTGGGTCTTGTGGCTGAATTAAAAGAATCACTGAAGCGCATTGCGGCAAAGGAAGTGGAAACGATTCTTCCCGGCTATACCCATCTCCAACGGGCACAGCCTGTTACACTCGCACACTATCTGCTTGCATATCACGAGATGCTCGACAGGGATGAGCAGCGGTTTGGCCAGTGCAGGGGGCGGATGAATAATATGCCGCTTGGTGCCGGTGCCCTTGCCGGAACAAGCCTGCCGATCGACCGTTGCTTCGTCGCAAAGGCCCTGGAATTCGCCGGCATTTGCCAAAACAGCCTTGATGCCGTGTCCGACCGCGATTTTGTTGCCGAGTTCATCTTCGACGCATCCCTGCTGATGATGCACTTGAGCCGTTTTTCCGAGGATCTGATTCTCTGGTCCACCGAGGAATTTGGATTTGTGGAAATATCCGATGCTTTCACTACGGGCTCCAGTATGATGCCTCAGAAGAAGAATCCTGACGTGGCTGAACTCATTCGGGGCAAGACCGGCCGCATTTATGGAAATCTTGTTGCTATTCTTACCGTTCTGAAAGGGCTTCCCATGACATACAACAGGGATCTCCAGGAAGACAAGGGACCCTTGTTTGATACCATAGATACGCTCAAAGCCAGTCTGCGGGTTTTCAATGGGATGCTTGGCAACCTTTCTTTTCGCAGGGAAGCCATGCTGGCCGCAGCGGAGGGGGGATTCAGCACGGCAACGGATATAGCGGAATACCTGGTTGGCAAAAGAGTGCCCTTCAGGGAAGCGCATAAAGTTGTAGGCAGCATCGTGGCATATTGCCTGGAGCGGAATAAAAGCTTCGCTGCGATGGCCCTTCATGAATATCGAAAATTCCATCTCGCCTTCGAGGATGATATTTATCGGACTCTAAACGTCAGGCATTCGGTAAAATCAAGAAAGAGCCAGGGTGGAACCGCGCCAGCGGCAGTCCGTTCCTTCCTGAAAACACTCGATAAAAAAGGCAAGTAGAGCCTGCGATGGATATCATGATTCGCTTTCAGTATATGGTGTTGATCCTGTCCCTATTGTTGTGCAGCTACGGATGCGGATTAAAATCAGATCCCGTTCCATTTTCTTCTCATAAACCGGAGCAGGTCAGCGATGTCAAAGCCGTCGTGACCCCTGAGGGGATCTCATTAAGCTGGACTTATTCCGGCAAGGACACCCAGGGTTACCGGATGATTATTGCACGCAGCGACCTGGAAGGGACCTGTGAAACATGCCCCAGGGCATATAAAGACATTGCCGATGCGGCCTTCAGTGATATCGTGATGAAGGACAAGCCCATGGAGGCTGCTTACACGGACCGTGGAATCCGCGCCGGGCAATGCTTTACGTATCGGTTGAGAGCCTGTCGGGCCGATGGGATATGCAGTGACTGGTCCGCCGAAACCGGAATTTTATGCCAATCCGTTCCCGAAAAAGCAAAATAACAGGAAGTCTGTAAAATGAATCACTTTGAATACAAAAATGGAGAATTATGGTGTGAAGAGCTTCCGGTGCGGGAGATTGTCGAGGCGGTCGGAACGCCTTTGTATCTTTACAGCCATAGAACGCTGACTCATCATTTTCGAGTGTTCAATGAATCTTTTTCCAGTATTCCGCACCTGACGTGCTTTGCCGTCAAGGCATCTTCTAACCTGGCAATCCTGAGAATTTTCGTCAATATGGGAGGGGGGGTGGACATCGTATCCGGGGGGGAGCTGTTCCGTTCTCTTCAGGCGGGTGTCGATCCAAAGAAGGTTGTTTATTCCGGAGTGGGGAAAACCCGCGATGAGATTGATTATGCCCTGCGCAGCGGCATCCTGATGTTCAATATAGAATCCCCGCAGGAGCTTGACGCGATTAATCGCTGTGCCGGGGAAGCCGGGCTGCGGGCTGGTATTGCCTTGCGGGTCAATCCGGATGTCGATCCGGAAACACATCCCTATATCTCAACCGGCATGAAAGAAAACAAGTTTGGCATTGATGTGGAACGCTCGCTTGACCAATATCGGCACGCCAGGACTCTTCCACACATCGATATAAAGGGCGTCAGCTGCCATATCGGGTCCCAACTGACGAAACTGTCCCCTTTCCTTGACGCACTGGAGCGTCTCAAGAAGTTAATCGGCCAGTTGCGCGCCGAGGGGATTGACATCCGCTTTCTTGATCTCGGGGGCGGTCTCGGGATTGCCTATGACCGTGAAGAACCGCCACATCCTTCCGAATATGCGGCTGCCGTCATTGAGGCCGCCCGAAATTTGAATTGTACGCTGATCTTTGAGCCGGGCCGTGTCATTGTCGGCAACGCGGGTATTCTCATCACCAGGGTTCTTTATACCAAGAAGACGGCGGAAAAAAATTTTATTATCGTGGATGCAGGGATGAATGACTTGATTCGTCCTAGTCTCTATGGTTCTTATCACCAGATTCAACCCCTTGTACAGACCAATAGATTGCCCATTACCGCGGATGTCGTAGGCCCGATCTGCGAATCATCCGATTACCTGGCAAAAGATAGGGAGCTTCCCGGATTCGAGCCCGGCGAGTGTATGGCCTTGATGAGCGCCGGAGCATATGGGTATTCCATGTCTTCAAATTATAATTCCAGACCCCGCTCCCCGGAGATTCTTGTTGACGGAAACCGGCTTTATGTGATCAGAGAAAGGGAAAATTATCAGGATCTGGTCCGAATGGAGCATATACCTGATTTTCTGGGTCTACATTCAATTTAGACGAGACGAAAAGAGGAGGAGGTTTTATGTTCAGAGGTGCAATTGTAGCCATTGTGACGCCGTTCAAGAACGGGCGGGTCGATGAAAAGACATTGAGGAGCCTGATAGATTTCCAGATCGCCAATGGAACCGATGGCATTGTACCGTGCGGCACCACGGGAGAATCACCGACACTGTCCCATGAAGAGCATGACAAGGTGATCGAAGTCACGGTTGATGCCGTAAGGAAGAGAGTTCCTGTGATTGCAGGGACAGGATCCAACAGTACGGATGAAGCCCTGAGATTGACAAAGCATGCCCATGAAATCGGAGCCGATGCCGCCCTGAT
>JBEKJA010000012.1:0-17824 GCA_050011475.1 Syntrophales bacterium | reverse complement strand
TTTAAAGGCGCAGCGGAGGTGGCGGCCCTGGAGGCGTCCGTTCGTGAGAATTTGGAGAAATATGTTTCCCTGGCCCGATCCCATGGGTTTGCCGCCGATTACCGGATGGCTATCGGCACGGATGTCGTTATAAAAGCTTCGGAGCTGTGCAAAACCGTTGTGGCGCAATTTCCGAGAGCGACTGTTTTTACGGGACAACTCATATTTCGCAATGAATATATTTTTCAGAAGGTTCTCAATATTGATACAGCCTTTGCCATTCAACGGCGGCTCCAATGGGACGGTATAACAACGGTAATATTGCCCGTCCGCGTCGACCTCTAATGGCTGATTAAAATCCCCCAGGGTCGGGATGAACCATTTCTGCCCTGGCTGACTACGGTGTCTTTGTGCCTTTGAAAGTAAACCTAGATAATGTTGCGATCGTTCTCAGCCGGCCGAAGTTTCCCGGAAACGTGGGAGCGGTTGCCAGATGCGCAAAGAACATGGGCATCCGTCGGGTGATTGTTGTGGGAAACAGGGACATGCCGATGGAAGAGATCCGGCAGATGGCCACTCACATCGTGGATGACGTTGTGAGGGGTATTCAGTATCATGATCATCTTGATGCTGCCCTCGCTGTTTTTCAATACGTGGTGGGAACCACAGGACGTAAGGGTGCTGCAAGGGGGCCATTTGTCACACCGCGCCGGATTGCACGGCAGCTGATCGATATTTCCCAAAACAATACCGTGGCACTTCTGTTCGGGCCCGAGGACAGCGGCCTCACCAACAGCGATTTGAGCCTTTGTCATGCCGTTGTGACCATACCGACAGCAGGGTTCAAGTCATTAAACCTTTCTCATGCCGTTATGGTCATGTGCTATGAGATGTTCATTACCGGGGGAGGTCCTCTTGAGGCTTTCCATCCGCGGCTTGCCTCTTCCAAAGAACTAGAGGGGATGTATGATCAGCTCCAGGATCTCCTGTCCAAAATAGGGTTCCTCAATCCCCAAAATCCTGAATACTGGATGCTACATATCCGCCGTCTCCTGTCACGGACAACCCTTCAGTCCCGTGAAGTGAAAATCATCCGGGGAATCTGCCGGCAGATCGAGTGGTATGCCAGCCAGAGAAGCAGTGGAGAGGAGAACAACTCTTGACTTTTCGGGACCTTCCACGTATGAATCGCCATCGGGGTTGCCTTGACAAATATCGTTCATTTACAAGGGCCTCATATCTCTTTCAGTGAACTCAAACATCGGGAGAAAGATTATGGATAAGATATTCGCTTTCACAGGCGCGAAGAAGATTGTTTTCGGCAGAGGGAGCTTCGAAACCCTTGCCGAACAGATCAAGGAGCTGCAAGGCAGCCGCCCTTGCCTGATTCTGGACAAGAATTTGTCAGCCTCAGGCCTTGGTGAGCGCGTTGCCGGTCTGCTCAAACGGGAAAATCTGAAGGCGATCCTATTTGACAAGGTTTCGGGTGAGCCGCCGCTTGAGCTTGCCGATGAAGGAGCGAAAGCTGCAATCGGCGGCAAGTGCGATCTTGTTGTCGGCATTGGCGGGGGCAGTGCCATGGATACGGCCAAAGCTGTGGCTGCAGTGGCCGGCAATAAGGGGAAGGCCGCTGACTATCTGGGTCTAAATAAAATTCCCGGTCCAGGCCTACCAACCATCATGGTGCCCACGACGGCCGGTACGGGAAGCGAAGTGACCTTCACAGCCGTGTTTATTCGCAGGAATCTGAAAAAGAAAGAGGGAATGAACAGCCCTTATCTCTACCCCGATCTGGCACTGCTCGATCCGCTTCTTACGATTGGATTGCCGCCGGAAGCTACCGCGACAACCGGCCTTGATGCACTGTGCCATGCCATTGAGTCTTATACTTCCGTGAATTCCTCGCCGATGAGCGAGATGTTCTCCCTTGACGCTATTGCCCTGATTGCTGACAGCCTTCGCACAGCTGTCCATGACGGAAGCAACATAGAGGCACGGGAGGCCATGCTCCTTGGGAGTCTTTATGCCGGTCTCGGCCTGGCTAATGCCGGTGTCACGGCGGTCCACTCCCTCTCATATCCACTCGGAGGCCGCTACGGTGTTCCTCATGGACTTGCCAATACGATTCTTCTGCCCCATGTAATGGCTTTTAATATCCCGGGAGCGCTTGAGAAATTTACGGATATCGCCGAGGCCATGGGAGAATTTACGGATGGTCTGCCGATCAGGGATGCGGCATTTCTCGCGGTTGAAGCCGTGGAGGCGCTGATAGAGGACTGCGGAATTGACACGACCCTCGAAGACTTGAAAATTCCCGAGAAAGCATTTCCTGAATTGGCGGATGTAGCCCTAACGGTTGCTAGGCCGCTGGTAAATAATCCACGGAAGCTTTCAAAGGAAGATGCGATGGAAATTTACAGCCTGGCATATTAATACAAATTGTTTGGAGGAAAAAGATCATGGCTGGATCGGAGTTGATTGGACAGGAAGAAATAAAGGAAGTCATGGATGTGCTCAGCACGGGCGTCCTGGCGAGATACAATTTTGATAAGGAGCGAAAAGGGGTCTTCAAGGTTCGCCAGTTTGAAGAAGAGTTCGCACGATACTGTGGGACCGCTTATGCCCTGGGCGTCACATCAGGATCGGCAGCCCTCAAGGTATCGCTGGAGGCCCTTGACGTAGGTCCGGGGGATGAGGTCATCGTACCCGCTTTTACCTTTCTGGCGACATACGAAGCTGTCATGGAGGTGGGTGCCGTCCCGGTCATGGCGGATATTGATGGTTCCCTGAATCTCGATCCCGAGGAGATCGAACGAAAAAAAACAGCCTATACAAAGGCCGCGATTCCCGTCCACATGTGCGGTGCACCGGCCCATATCGACCGGATCATGGCAGCGGCAAAAAAGAATGGATTGAAGGTTCTTGAAGACAACGCTCAAAGCTCCGGCGGGAGCTTCCGGGGAAAGAAGCTGGGATCTTTCGGAGATATGGGAATCTTCAGCTTCGATTATTACAAGACTCTGACGACCGGCGAAGGAGGTATGATCATCACGGACAGCCTGGCTCTCTACCATCGAGCGGAGTGGTATCATGACCACGGCCACGATCATAACCCCAATGTGTCGCGGGCACTCGAGGGCAGGACGATTCTCGGCTTCAACTACCGGATGAATGAGCTGCAGGGAGCCCTTGGCTTGGCCCAGCTTCGTAAACTCGACCGGATCATCGCTGCGCAGAGGGAAAACCGTGATGCCATTGCCGAGGCCCTACGCAATATTCCCGGACTGAAATTCCGGGACGTCCCGGATCCGGATGGAGACACGGCGACACATCTTGCTTTCAATCTTCCCGAGGAAAGCACGGCAGAGCGATTCCAGAAGGCCCTTGCCGCTGAGGGTATTGACACGGCCTGTTTCAAGAAGAATCTCTGGCATTATGTTCCAAACTGGGAGCACTTTCTTGCCCGGTCCATGGCAAGGTCCAAAGGCTATCCATTCAATGATCCGGCAAACGAGGGGCGGCGGATGAAATACTGCAGAGAGGATATCCCCCAGGCGGATGATCTTCTTGGCAGAACACTGGTGATGGGAATTGCCGTGAAGATGCCCCAGGAAAAGATCGATGCCATCAAAATGGGAATCGCCCGGGCGGCAAAAGCGCTGTAGAGAGGTTATACCATGATAGTCGTTACCGGCGGAGCCGGTTTCATCGGCAGCGCTTTCGTCTGGAAGCTTAATGCATCGGGTATGGATGATATTATGATCGTGGATTGTCTCGGTGAAACGGACAAATGGAAGAACCTCGTCAACCTGCGCTGGGCGGATTACACCCACAAAGAGAGCTTCCTGAAAATGATACTGGAAGACCGGGTACCTTTCGAGGTCAGCTCTATTGTACACATGGGGGCCTGCTCCTCCACGACGGAGCGCGATGCCGATTATCTCATGGAGAACAACTACCGCTACTCGGTCCATATGGCCACATGGGCACTCCGCCATGACGTCCGCTTCGTGTATGCCAGTTCCGCGGCAACGTATGGTGACGGTCTGAAGGGATTTTCCGATGATCATGCCCTTATCCCGAAGCTGCACCCCATCAACATGTACGGTTATTCAAAACAGGTTTTCGATCTGTGGGTTTTCCGGAACCGCCTGGAAAACAAGATTGCCGGAATCAAATTCTTCAATGTCTTCGGACCGAACGAGTACCATAAAGGCGAAATGCGAAGCGTTATCCATAAAGCTTATCATCAGATCTTGGAAACGGGACAGGTAAGGCTGTTTAAATCGCATCATTCCGATTACGGCGATGGCGGCCAAATGAGGGATTTTGTCTATATCAAGGATTGTGTCGAGGTGATGAATTGGCTTCTTAATCATCCTGAAGCCAGCGGAATCTTCAATCTTGGAACGGGTAAAGCCCGTACATGGAATGACCTGATCCATGCGGTCTTTTCCGCCATGGGGCGCAAACCCGCAATCGAATATATTGACATGCCCCCGGAGATTCGCAGCCAGTATCAATATTTCACCGAGGCGGAAATGGGCAAGCTCCGGTCTTCCGGCTGTCCCGACCGTTTCCAGTCTCTTGAAGAAACCGTCCGGGATTATATTGTAAACCATCTGCAGCAGGCTGATCCCTACCTCCGATTTGCCTCATAATGAATTCAGGATATCGATATGAAAGTCGTATGCATCATACCATCACGTTATGAATCATCCCGTTTTCCAGGGAAGCCCCTTGCTGATCTGTGCGGCAAGCCCATGATACAGCATGTGTATGAAAGAGTCCTCCAGTCTCCGCTCATCTGGCGGGCGGCAGTGGCAACGGATGATGAACGCATTTTTCAGGCAGTTGAGGGGTTTGGCGGACTGGCGGTTATGACGGCTTCCACTCACCGTTCCGGCACGGACCGGATTGCCGAGGCTGTGGACAACCTGGGAGAAGATATCGGCGATGAAGATATCGTCGTCAACATCCAGGGGGATCAACCGCTGTTTGAACCTTCCCAGATTGCCGAAGTGGTAAAACCTCTGCAGGATGACTCAGACATTCCGATGTCGACCCTGATCTATAAAATCATTCGGGACGAGGAAATCATTCACCCCCATGCAGTCAAGGTGGTTTTCGATCAAGAGCATTTCGCCCTGTATTTTTCACGGTCCACGATACCATACATCCGGGATGCGGGACTGAAAGCCGACTACTTCAAGCATCATGGGATCTATGCCTATCGGCGCGGTTTCCTGAGAGTGTTTGTAGACCTGCCGGAAGGGGACTTGGAAAAACTGGAGGCCCTGGAACAGCTTCGCGCTCTCGAGTACGGTTACCGTGTCAAAGTGGTCGAGACCCTCCACGATTCCGTGGAAGTGGACACCCCTGCAGAGCTGAACAGGGTAAGACAAATTATAGAAGGGTGTGCCTGAAAACATCTCACCGCTTTGTTTTCTAAGAAGTCATCCTGAACCACACCCGCTGTCATTGCGAGCGAAGCGCGGCAATCTTACCAACCGAAAAACAATTATAAGATCGCCACGTCGCTTCGCTCCTCGCGAGGCCCCCCTTTTTACAGAGGGGGGGGTATAAGTGGTTCTTTTTCTTTCCCCCTTTCATAAAGGGGGATGCAGGGGGATTTAAAGAGCACGTTTCTTTCATGAATAACCCCATTGCGAAGCATCAGGGTAAGGTGCTCGCAATGGCCCCTGCCATTAAGGGATCAGGATCGACCAGGCGTCGAACAGGGCGTTGTAGCGGAGGATGTATTCCTCACCGGCGGCTGTCCGCACTTTGAAATAATCCAGCGTGGGTTGCCGGCTATCGGGATTCCCCTGGTACCATCGATCGATGATTTTAGTGATTTCAAGACGATTTCCCCGGAAGGTAAAAGCCAGCGGGCATTCATTTACCTTGTGTCCGCTGTAGCACTCCACATCAACCCGTTCGTACTGCACTGGTTGGCACTCCTTTGTTCCTGATGCAGCATTTCAACTCTTCAGTGCCTTCTCAATTTTATCCAGGATTTTGTTTTCTTCAACTGCACCCCCCAGTTTGGAGGCAGTTACCTCCCTGGCAATTTTCAGAGCTGTACTTCGCTGTTTCTTTCCCGGTATCAGGTGTGAAACCCTTTGGATAGCCAGGCCTGTCCCATTTTCGCAGGGTTGATATGTTTGAAAAATACCCGAAAGAGTGAATATGTCAAGGCAAACTTTATTGGTGTGATTTGCACTTTAAGTATCCATGTGATAAAGGGGTGCGGAATCAAATTTTTGCAGCAGGTGAATCGATGAAAGCGAACGAAATTATCAAGATAGCTAAATCAGCAGGCCGCAAGGCCCTGACAGAAGCTGAGTCCAAAGTTCTCCTGAAGGGTTATGGCATCCCAGTGGTGCGTGAAGTGATCGCCAAAACAGCGCAGCAGGCTGTTCAGGAAGCCTCGAATCTTCGGTACCCGATAGTTTTAAAGGGAATGGGGGCCCGTTTGATGCATAAAACGGAAAGGGGGGTCGTCTGGCTGAACTTGAAGGGTGAAGAGGAAGTCCGGCTGGCTGCCGAAGCAATATCGGAGGCGGCAGGTACCGATCTGGAAGGATATCTAGTCCAACCGATGATCAGCGGAAGAAGAGAATTTGTTGCCGGCCTTTTCCGGGACCCGCAATTCGGTCCAGTGGTTATGTTTGGTCTGGGGGGTATTTTTACCGAGGCGCTTCATGATACATCCTTCCGTCTTGCACCGTTCAATGAAGCTTGTGCACGGCAAATGGTGGAGGAAATTCAGGCGAAAACACTTCTGGGAGCTTTTCGGGGTGAAGCGGCCGCAGATATGGAACAGATTGTTAACACGCTTGTCGGCCTTTCCCGCCTGGCTGTTGAGCATGGTGAAATCAATGAGGTTGATATTAATCCCCTGCTGGTCGGTTCGGATGGAAAGGTTATCGCTGTGGATGCCCTGGTGATTCTCGATGATGCGAAACAGGAAGAAGGCGTGCATCCCCTGGTTGACCCGGCGGACCTGGCCAGTATGTTCTATCCCCGTAGCATCGCATTTGTTGGTGCATCGTCCGTATTGGGCAAATGGGGGCATCTCCTGTTTGTCAATGTATTGGCCAGCGGCTTTGATGGGGATATTTACCTGGTGAACCCGAAAGGTGAAGAAATTGCCGGCCGACCCACCTATAAGTCTGTGCAGGATATTCCCGGGCCGGTTGATCTTGGTGTCGTGACCATTCCGGCTGAAAAGGTCAGGAATCTGATTCCCCAGTTCAAAGCCAAAGGCATCAAAAATATGCTCCTGATCACTTCGGGCTTCAGTGAAACAGGGCCGGAAGGGAAAAGGCTTGAAGATCAGCTTGTCCAGGAAGCGAGGGAAGCAGGCGTTCTGGTTCTAGGACCCAACACGATGGGAATCTGCAACCCTCATATCAAATTCTACTGTACGGGAATTCATGTGCGCCCCAAGGCGGGATCGACTGCATTCATTGCGCAATCGGGTAACCTGGGGACCCAGTTATTAGCCTTCGCCGAATACGAAGGAATAGGAATCCGCGCTTTCAGTGGATCCGGCAATGAGGGGATGATCACTGTGGAAGACTATATGCACGGATTTGCAGTGGATGATTTGACTAAGACGGTTGTCCTCTATCTTGAAAGCATCAAAAATGGACGCCGTTTTTATGAACTTGCCCGTCAGGTAAGCCGGCAAAAACCGGTTGTGGTCCTCAAAGGGGGCCGGACAAGGGAAGGCAGCCGGGCTGCGGCGAGTCATACGGGGGCACTGGCGTCCAACACCAAAGTCTTCGAGGCAGCCTGCCGCCAGGCGGGGATTGTCCTAGTTGAGCAGCCGATGGATCTGCTGGACCTTTCTGCGACTTTTTCATCTTTACCATTACCGAAAGGCAAGCGGGTTGCCATCATGACCCTTGGTGGTGGGTGGGGTGTGGTGGCAACAGATCTTTGCATTGAAAATGGACTTGATCTTCCCCCTCTTTCGGATGATCTGATTGCTTCGATCGACAAAATTCTCCCGCCTTATTGGAGTCGGGGCAATCCCATCGATCTCGTGGGTGAATTCGATCCGGGCATCCCGATGAAGGTCATCGAGGAGCTGGCAAGATGGGACCAATGTGATGCCATTATTCACCTTGGTATCGTGGGCAGGACGGTATTTGTCAAGACGATGAGTCAATCCACCTTGAAAGTGGACCCGATGTATTCGAAAGAGAGACTTGAGGCGGGCATGAATTTGCTCTCCAAATCGGAAAAAGATTTTCTCGCCTGTACCGTTGATTTGATGAAAAAGTACGGTAAGCCCATCCTCGGTGCCAGCCTGCTGAATGAAGACGACACACGGACTATTTACGAGGTCAAAGACAGCCCTTATCAAGGGGTCACGTTCCTGACACCGGAGAAGGCGGTAAAATCCCTGGCCAAGATGTGCGGCTATGAACGATGGCTTCAGCAGGAAGAGAAAACATCACAAGTTGCTGCTAAGCAGCGCAAATAACCGGGTCATTGCGGGCATAATCCGTCGTGGCAATCTTATAAATAGTTAATGGATTCTCTGCGAAGCGCTTAAAGATTTAATTCAAAACCCATCCCCAGCTCAATGTAGAACTGGTTCTGACGATTCGGGTCCTGGAGATGGTACCCGAGCTTCAGAATAATGCCTGTACGCTCCAGGCTTCCGATTGCTTCCCAGGGCGCCCAATAAATCATTCCACCCAACCTTTCCTGAGTGATCTGGGCATCATGGGCCCGGCAGATCTCGAAATAAGGACCGGCCTGGAGAGATCTTCCATGCGATCCCTTCTCGATTTCATAGAGGACTTGGGTCCGATTAGCGATCAGATAATCTTCGTTCTGCATCAGGGTGTCATTGTCCATTTCAAGAAAATAAGGACCCTTACCGGAAAAGTAATAGTAAGAAAAATCAGTTTGATTGCGGAAGGCAACGCTGTCAAATTTGGCTTGAATAGTAGGTTGAAACATAAACCTTTGGGCAGTTGCCCTTTCCCCATCATGGCGGTTGTCCAGCACCTGATCCCCGTAAGGAGACTGCCCCGAGTTAAAGGATAGGAGCCCGTAATCTGTACCGAAAAAGCGATAGACATCGTACTGCACGCGGAGCGGCAGAAATATCCAGGGCAACACCTCGAAATGGGCACCAATCCGTCCATAGGCCGGCGTCAAGCCCAAACTTGCTCCGATTTGCCAGTATGTGCTCTCCGCCTTGTCCTTTTCGCTGTAGCTGTACACATCCCGGTAGTTCAGTCCAAGATAGAGTCCGAGTATACGGGGATTGTATTTTCCCCCAAAATCGGCGGTCATGAAGAGGCGTTCGCCGACATGCTCCCCGGGTGTGGAGGCCAATCCTGTCTCCTGCTGTGTTTCAGATGGCGGTGCGCCCTGCGCTTGTGTCACGAATGTGCCAGCCGACAAGAAAAGCGCTCCGATAAAGACTAATGCAACCTGAATCGACAGGATCTTTTTCATGATGGAATCCGACATGCTATCCTTCCTCCAAGTAAGCGTTTCCGGATGAGATACTAATTACCGTGCTTGACGTATTATTTCAATGGTTATATGCGAAAATAATGGCAGTATTTTTCTCAAGAAACCCACTCATTAAAAAAACGAGCGCTCGCTCAGTTTCTTGTTGACTCCCGGAATGTTTCATGTATGATGGCGCTATCCTACCACTAAAATTTTCTTAAGGGGCACTTCAATTTATGACTGAACATCCAAAAACAGCAACAGCTCTGATCACCGGTGCCGGAGCGGGAATTGGCCGGGCAGCCGCTCTCCGTCTGGCGGCCGATGGATACAGGGTAGTGGCTGCAGACATCCGGCCGGAGATGTGTGAGGCAACGGCGGCAAAAATCGGCGATGCCGGCGGTGCATGTCTTGCCATAACCGCGGATATATCAAGAGGCGATCATATTGCCAGGATGGTCAAGGAGGCTGCTGCATTCCTGGGGGGCATTGACATCCTGGTGAACAATGCCGGTGTGGGCAGCATCGGGTTTATGGAGCAGATCACGGATGAGGAAATCCATCGGGTCTTCGGAGTGAATCTGGTCGGCGTTATTTGTACTACCCGTGCGGCGGTTCCCTATTTGAAAAAGAGCGCCCGGGGACGCATCATCAACATCTCATCCGTGGAAGGGATTCGCGGTTCCGGATTGCTGGCGACGTACTGTTCCACAAAGGCCGGCGTTATCGGCCTGACAAGATCCAACGCCATTGAGCTGGGCCGCTTTGGCGTGACGGTCAATGCCATTTGTCCTGGTCCGATCCAGACGGATATGCTTGCACCGCTCATTGCCGATGAGAAGGCACGGACAAAGTTTATTAAAGGAATTGCGATGCGCCGCCTCGGTGTACCGGAAGACGTGTCCCACGCCATATCCTTCCTTGCTTCTGAGGGGGCATCATTCATTTCAGGGCATGTTCTGGTCATCGACGGCGGCATGACAGCAAAGTCCCTGTAAAGACTAACTATGGGAGTCATTGCAAGCTGCATATATATAAGCCGCCGCAACAGCGAGGTCATTGCGAAGAGGCCTTCAGGCCGACGCGGCAATCTTATAAAATAAACCAGAAAGGTACAATGTTTCATGGGCGTTATTTACATGGTGAGACACGGCCAGGCATCCTTCGGCCGGGACAATTATGATGAGCTTTCAGAAAAGGGGATTGAACAGTCCAGGATCCTTGCCCGTTACTGGCTTAAAACAGGCGTAGAGACTGATGCCATCTACTCAGGGGAAATGGTTCGCCAGCGTAACACAGCGAAGGAAGTCATGAAGATCTGGACTGAGGCAGGCCTTGCCCTGCCCGAGTTGCAGTTCTTAAAGGAGTTCAACGAATACGACTCCAAAGCCCTGATCCTGTCTCATCTGGAGGATCTTATCCGTGAAGATCCTTCCGTCAACGATGACCTCAAAATCATTTACACGGACAAGAAGGCGTTCCAGAGAATCTTCGAAAAGATCATTGCAAAGTGGAGCACGGAAACCCTGTACAAGCCGGGGATTCAAACATGGGATGAGTTCAAGAAAACCATCGATACAGGCATTCAGAAAGTACTGGTTGACAATGGCCGCAGCAAAAATATTGTGATTTTCACCTCGGGCGGCGCCATATCCGCATCCGTGCAATTTGCCATGGGCCTCAGTGATGCCGAGACCGTCCGCATCGCCTGGAAAATCATTAACTCATCTGTCAGCAAGTTTTTGTACAATGAAGAGAGAATTACGCTGACCGGTTTCAACAGCACAGCCCACCTGGATCTTGAAAAGGACCCCGGGCTGATCACCTATCGATAGAAGGAGGTTCTATGGATTTTAGCATATCGGATAAAATGCAGGCCATCGTGGGCATGATGGATGAGTTTGTCAAGAAGGAGCTCATTCCTCTTGAGCCGGAGTTTCTTCGGAAATCATTCAGCGAGATGCTTTCCATCATGGAGGAGAAGCGGTGCATGGTCAAACAGATGGAGCTGTGGGCGCCGAACCATCCGAAAGAATACGGGGGCATGGGGTTGAATCTTGTGGAGCACGCCCTAGTTTCTGAAGCCCTCGGGAGGTGCCCCATAGGGCATTATACATTTGGCTGCCAGGCGCCTGATGCGGGGAATATCGAGATCCTCTATAAGTATGGCACGGAAGAGCAAAAGGAGGAATATCTGCGCCCTCTCATCGAAGGAAAGATCCGGAGCTGCTTTTCCATGACGGAAGTAAATCTGCCCGGCTCCAACCCGGTGATGATGGACACCACTGCCGTGAAAGATGGGGACGACTATGTCATCAACGGCCAGAAGTGGTACACGACGGCAGCCGACGGTGCCCGCTTTGCCATTGTCATGGCGGTAACAAACCCTGAGGCAGCACCCCACATGCGGGCCAGCATGATCATCGTTCCGACTGAGACGCCCGGCTTCAACCTTGTACGGAATATTTCCGTCATGGGCCATTCCGGGGACGACTTTTTCAGCCATGCGGAGATCCTCTACCAATCCTGCCGGGTTCCCCGGAAAAACCTTCTCGGTCCCGAGGGCTGGGGTTTCGTCATCGCGCAGGAACGCCTCGGCCCCGGCCGGATCCACCACTGTATGCGCTGGATCGGAATCTGCAACCGGGTCTTCGAGTTGATGTGCCGGCGCGCAGCGGAGCGTCCCATTACCATCGACCGCAAACCGCTGGCCACCAAGCAGATCATTCAGTCCTGGATTGCCGAATGTGCAGCGGAAATCCAGGCGGCACGCCTCATGACCCTCCATGCCGCATGGAAAATCGAAAACCTTGGAGTGAAGGAAGCCCGCGAGGATATCTCGCTGATCAAGTTTTATGTGGCAGGAGTCCTTCAAAAAGTCGTTGACCGGGCCTTACAGGTCCACGGCGGCCTGGGGATGACGGATGATACGATCATTGCCTTCTTCTACCGCCACGAGCGGGCGGCCAGAATATACGACGGTGCCGACGAGGTCCATAAAGTGACCGTGGCCAGAAGGATTGTCAAGGGATTCATAGGATGAAAAAGCTCACCCCGCCAAATGCGTCCCGGGAAAACACGTTGAGTTTCAAAGCCTTCCGGGAATATATGAATCTATTGAAGGAACAGATATGGCGGGATTACTTTGCCCGGAATTCCCACCGGGTCCGCGTCAAAAAAGAAGGCACGGTCGTGAAAAATCTCGTTAAGATCTTTGAGGCGACATTGGCCATCAGCAACGAGAAAGGGTTTCAGGCCATGAGCGTCCGGGATCTCAGCCGGGAGACCGATCTGAGCATGGGAGCGTTATATTCATATTTTTCAAGCAAGGAAGAGCTTCTCGACATGATCCAGGAACAGGGTCGACTCATCACCTTGAGGATTCTCTTAGCTGAGATCGACAAAGGCTGCGATCCCATGGAGAAGCTTCACCATGCGATCCTGACCCACCTGTTCCTCAGTGAAATCATGCGGCCGCTTTTTTACTTTTCCTATATGGAAGCCAAGAACCTTTCAAAAGAAGAACAGAAGCGGGCAATAGAATCGGAGCTTTTTACGGAAAAGCTGTTCGTGGACATCCTCGCAGGCGGCCAGAAAAAAGGAATTTTCCGCTCGGTAGATAGGGAATTGACCGCTGCGGTTATCAAGGCCATGCTCCAGGATTGGTACCTAAAACAATGGAAGTATCAACGGAGGAAGATTTCTGTAGAAGATTACGGAAAGTTTCTCATCAATTTTGTGGAGGCCTTCCTCCTGCCGTTGCACTGACAATTCGTCATCCTGAATTCATTTCAGGATCTATTACAGAAGCGTTGTATGTCACACTATAGACCCTGAATCAAGTTCAGGGTGACTCATTCGGGGCTGAGTTCATTGATTATGAAGGTTCCTCATAACATGTGAAGTTTCTTAAGAGCGGAGTGAAGCAATCTTATAAAAAAGTTTCATGAGGAGAACATATGATGGACTATTTTGATAAGACCAAACCGATACGGGAAGGCGAAGAGGTTGATGTTCGGAAAATTGAGGCGTTCCTGAAGAACTCCATCCCGGGGCTGGAAGGCCCCCCGGAGATCAGCCAGTTTCCCGGAGGCCACTCCAACCTCACCTACCTGATCAAGGTGGGCAACAGAGAGTTCGTTTTTCGCCGCCCCCCATTAGGCAGGAAGGCGAAGACAGCCCATGACATGGGGCGGGAATACCTGATACTCAAGGCTCTCCGTCCATTTTTTCCATACTGTCCGAATCCGTTGGCTTATACGGAGGATGAATCGATCATTGGATCTACCTTCTATGTCATGGAGCGCATCAAGGGTATTATTCTGAGGCGGGATCTGCCCAAAGGGCTCACCTACACGCCTGATGAGGCGCGTCAGTTGTGTGAGAATGTTATTGACGTGCATGTGGAGCTGCATAAAGTAGACTATAAAAAAGCCGGCCTGGAAAATTTCGGGAAACCAGAAGGGTATGTGAGGCGCCAGGTCGAGGGATGGAGCGAGCGTTACCGGCAGGCACACACCCCCGATGCCCCGGAATCGGAAGACGTAATGGCCTGGCTCAAAGAGAAAATGCCGGGGGATAGTGGTCTTGTTTCTATCATCCACAATGACTACCGCTTTGACAATATTGTCCTTGATCCGGATAATCCTCTGAAGGTCATCGGTGTTCTGGATTGGGAGATGGCGACCCTTGGCGATCCCCTGATGGATCTCGGAAGTTCCATGCCATATTGGGTGGATGCTGATGACCCTGATGACGCAAAGGCCATCAGCTTGGTGCCGACGACCAACATGCCTGGCGCCATGAAGCGGATGGAGGTTGTTCAGCTCTACGGCGAAAAAATGGGCATCTCCATCGGGAATATCGATTTCTACTATTGCTTCGGTATGTTTCGTCTGGCTGTCATCGCCCAGCAGATCTACTATCGATTCTACCACGGCCAGACGAAGGACCAGCGCCTAGGAATGATGATCATCGCCGTGAATGTCCTGGACACCCAGTGCAAGCGCCTCATTGAACAAAGCAAGCTATAGCGCTGTCATTAGGGATAATGTCATCCTGAACTTGATTCAGGATCTATTCGATAAAGCGGTTGTCATTGCGGTGTATAAACCGCCTTGGCAATCCGGTACCTTATCCTGAAGGAGGTTATCAGTACCCATCATGAAAACCAAGGACCTGTTTCGTTTAGACGGTAAAATCGCCCTCATCACCGGCGCCAGCCGCGGCATCGGAGAGGCCATTGCGCGAACCCTCGCTGATTATGGTGCCCAGGTGATCCTTGCCAGCCGCAAGATCGATCCCCTCAAGACTGTCGAGGAGTCCATCCGCCAGAGTGGCGGAAAGGCTTCATGCATTTCATGCCACATGGGTGAATTGGAGCAGATCAAGAAAATGTTCGATGAGATCAAGGAAAAATACGGCCGGCTGGATATCCTAGTGAACAATGCCGCTGCGAACCCCTATTTCGGTGAAATGATCAATGCCGAAGAGTGGGCGTGGGACAAAACCTGTGGTGTAAACCTGAAAGGCTACTTCTTTGCCAGCCAGTTCGCGGCCAGGATGATGAAGGAACAGGATGGCGGAGCTATAGTCAATGTCGCCTCCATCAATGGCATCCGGCCTGCCCCGTTCCAAGGGATATACTCCATTACGAAGGCAGGGGTTATCTCTATGACCAAGGCCTTTGCCAAGGAACTGGCTGCATGCAATATCCGGGTGAACGCACTGCTGCCGGGATTGACGGACACAAAGTTCTCTGCCACAATCGTTCAAAGTCCGGACCTGATGCAGTTTGTCCTGCCCACTATCCCCCTGGGCCGAATCGGCAAGCCCGAAGATATGGCAGGGATAGTACTGTACCTGGTCTCCGATACCGCAGCCTATACCACCGGTACCTGCATCAACGTAGACGGCGGCATGCTGGCATAAACCCAGTCATCGCAAACACTATATTTAAAATATTGACATATCGAAGAGATCGATATAAAAGCACCACTCTTTTTAAGGACCAACGTCCCCATCGTCTAGTGGCCTAGGACACCGGCCTTTCACGCCAGTAACCGGGGTTCGACTCCCCGTGGGGACGCCAAAGAACTTATTGAATTTCAAAATACTTACGGAAAAGCTGCTCCATCACTTTCAGCCGCTTCGGGCTTAGACGGCTCCTGAGACGGCTTTTTCGTTTTTACCGCTTACAATTGATCTCGGAGTAAACTCCAGGACCTCACCTTTCGCGGACAAATCTTCCAAAGCATCACGTACGCTCTCCAGTCCAAGTGTCCTGAGATAGCGTTCCGTTGTACTCGGGCTCTTGTGTCTCAGGATCATCTGGACAACTGCCACTTCATATCCCAATCGATATAAAGTGGACGCTGTCAGGTGCCTAATCGAATGGAACCCAAAAGGTTTGACTTCAGCCCGATCACATAGCTTTTGCATGAAGTGGATTCTATACTTGAATGGCTTGCCATAGCTTTTCAAGCAAAGTGGCTTTCCCTTCAAGCACAGGAACACATGCTGTTGATCCTTCATCGGTCTGTTCTCCCACCACCAAAGCAACGCTTGTTTGAGTGCTTTGGTTAATGGCAGCCAGTCGAATTCGAGATCACCACCCTGCCGTTTCCTGGTCCACAGACGAATACGATCGCTCTTGAAATCAATGTCCTGCCAGGTGAGTTTGAAAATTTCACCCCTTCTTGCCGCTAAGTGCAGAAAGGCTAGGAGCATGACCTTGTCCTGGCCTTCTGCCTGTTCGTAAACCTTCCAGAATTCTTCCGCAGATGGCACATACCGCGGTTGTCGCACTTCAGGCATTTTCTCAACCGAACAGGGATTCGGTGGGGGTAGGGTTTGGTTCATATACTTCATTCCCCAGTTCCATGCCGCCACCAAATTCTTACGATCCTTGTTTGCAGCGTAACCTGATCGAAGTTCTTTCTGTTTCGTAATGAAAGTCTGAACACATCCAGGCTTCAGATCGGAAACAGGAAGGTTCGGGTCTACATCTTGAAAGAACCTCTTAAACATGACCCGCTTCTCTTCATAGGTCACATGTGCAAACTTAGCCTTTGCGAAGTCCAGGTAAGCTTGAGCCCAGTCAAATAAGGAGATCGTGTTTATCTCTGGTTCTAAGTATGTCTCCGGACTTTGACGGGCTGCGCTCTCCCATGCCACGGCTTCCTTCCTCGTGGGGAAGATCTTCTCCTTCCGCTTGCCGCTCACTCTTACTTGGGCAATCCATTTCGTTTCTTTTTTGTAAGGCATTTATTACCTCCTTTTCAAAGAACAGGATGGAGCGTCCCAAGCGTATTCCACCTAGTTTTGAATAGTACTCTCTTACTGTTTTTACGTTAATCCCAAGATAGTCGTCCACTTCCTGAGATCTCAGTGTGCGTCCAAGATGTTCTTCAAGATAAGACATATATCCTTAATTATTTGTTGTTCCTATAGTTGTATAATAAACCATAAATGCCTGATTGCCTGTACACCCTGTCAACCCTGTCAAGGGTTTTTGCTATTTTATTTCTTCTATTACATATCCATCGTATTTCTTAACCCAAATATAAAAAAACCCTTGACACCCTTGACAGTGGTGCATCAGTCCTTCCATCTAATGCCCAGCCAAGCGTTGGGTCTGCCATGACCTGCTATAATTCGCCTACCGTATTCAATCTCCTTACTCTTCATATATTCGGCAATCTCTACCTCGGTACAATGTCTATGTCCGTTCTTTCGCATCCAGGTTTCCAATTTTTCTTTGAACTCCGGTTTAGGGATTGATCCATCAGGATCTTCGATGCAATGTTCCCTGTAGAATGTGTCAATGGGATTGGAAAGAGTTTCGTATAGGATCTCGTTCTGCTTGACATCAATCGCTCTAGTGAAGGCATATTCTCTGTTTATTATATGACGCAGAATCCCGATTAACTTGATTACAAGTCCCTCCAGTTCATCTTGACTGATCCTATCCAAAAGAGATTTGTCCTCATTCTGCCTTCAAAGGTATAGGGGAACGGAATAATCCGGACCCTCCGGTAGAAGGACAGTGTTTTATCCTTTGTTCTTGGTAGTTCGTTGGCGCTGAAAATGAGCTTGGCATGATTAACAAACTTGAAAGGCTGCTGATGCTTCTTTTCGGCTAAGATGAGATCTCCACCAGTCAGCATCTTGAGCAAATCAGTAGTATTCAAATCACTGGATTGAGACTCCGCCCGGATATTCGCAAACTTGCCATGAAGCTCAGCAGAAAAAAATGGTCTACTCTGAAGCTGATGCAGAGAAACAGAAGATACATTGTGTTTCCCCAGGAGCATGGCGATAATGCTGCAGTAAACGCTTTTTCCGTTACGGCCTG
>JBEKJA010000011.1:0-18387 GCA_050011475.1 Syntrophales bacterium | reverse complement strand
GATCGCCTGGACAGGCCAGCACAGCGGCCGGCATTTAGTGTGTTGAGCTGCCGGAAATTCATGACAGCCACAGGAAAGGTCATGAGGCCCTGGCAGATAGCCCTTCAGGAATACCTGGAAGAAGATTTAAGAATCAAAACTGGCACGGCTTAACATGGCAAGAATTCAAATACTTTCAGACGAACTGACCAGTAAAATCGCAGCTGGAGAGGTTGTTGAGCGGCCTGCGTCTATCGTCAAGGAGTTGCTTGAGAATTCACTGGATGCCGGTGCGACGGAGTTGACGATTGAACTGGAGAAAGGCGGATGCAAATCGATCAGGGTGATGGATAATGGAGAGGGGATTTCCGGAGACGATGTAGCGCGAGCCTTTGAACGCTTCGCAACCAGCAAGATCTATCGCTTTGAAGATATTTATGAGGTGCAATCATTCGGTTTCCGCGGCGAGGCGCTACCCAGCATTGCAGCGGTATCGCGGGTGGAAATTGTTACCAGGCATCGTGAGGTGTCTTTCGGGACAAAAGCAATAATCAGAGGCGGTGCTGAAATTGCGATTTCGGAAATCGGATGCCCGGTTGGAACGTCCATCCTCGTATCGGATATTTTTGAGAATGTGCCGGTTCGAAAGAAATTTCTCAAAACGGAAAATACGGAACAGACCGCATGTCTGGATGTGATCACGAGGATTACCCTTGCTCATCCGGAGGTCCATGTCCGGGTCGGGATCAACGGCAGGGCGCATCTCGACGTTCCCGCAACGAGGAACAGTGTCGAAAGGCTTTCCCTGGTGATGGGGGAGGAATTCACAGGCAATTTTATTCCTGTTCGGGGCGTATCGGAATCCATGGAGCTCTCAGGATTCGTTTCCAGACAGGATTTTACAAGAGCAAATTCGAAGTATTTATATTGCTTTGTAAATCGAAGATTCATTAGGGACCCGCTTATCAATCATGCCATCCGGACGGCTTATCGCAATATTATAGAACCAAAACGCCACCCGTCCGCTGTTTTATTTCTTCAGATACCTTTGCATGATGTGGACGTCAATGTTCATCCGGCGAAACTGGAGGTGCGTTTCCGCGACTCTCAGCATATTTACGGGCTGGTACTGGAATCCATTGCCAGTGCTTTGGCAGGAGCCGGTGAATTGGTGGAAAAAGAGCCGACCGTGCATACGGCCCGCGTCCAGGAGGCTATAAAAAGATATGTCCTGACTGCTCCAAAAGAAAAAGGCACATTTGGTGATCGGTTCTCCCGGAAACACCTTTCACCTTCCCTGCCGATGACGAATATGCCGGCTGCTGTTGAAAAACTCCTTTTTTCGGAATTTGAATATCTTGGCCGTATTGCAGGTGTGTACCTTGTATTCGTTTCCGGCCGGGGCATACTGCTTCTAGATCAGCATGCCGCACATGAACGGATATTGTTTGAGCGTTTCAAAGATAGAGAATCGCGATCAAGAGGCAATAGCCAGCACCTGTTGCTCTCTGAGACCCTGAGTCTGACACCCAAGGATTACGCCATGGTCTCGGAGCACCTGGATCAATTCAATCAGGCCGGGTTGGAAGTCGAACCGTTCGGTGGCTCAACGGTAGCCATTAAAGCCATGCCGGTGGAGCTTTCACACCTGGATCCAAAGGCATTCCTGAGAGACTTGATTGAGGAAGCCCAAGTTGAGGATCGTTTAATGATTCAAAAGGAGAATCCGCAATACCGTATTTTTGCCGTGATGGCATGTAAAGGTGCAATCAAAGCCAATGACCCATTAATGAAACAGGAAGTTACCGCTCTTTGCCGCGATCTTGATGCCATCCCGAATTTCGCGACCTGTCCCCACGGAAGGCCTACCTATCATTTCTTCTCTGTCCGTGAACTCGAGAAAATGTTCCGGCGGACGTGACACCTCCATGAATTCACCACCAAGTGTTGAAAAGCCGAAGCTCGCTATCTTTGTAGGTCCGACAGCCATTGGAAAATCGGCTGCCGCCCTGAAGTTCGCCTCCATGCTGGACGGCGAAATTGTGAATGCCGATTCCATGCAGGTTTACAAACAAATGAATATCGGTACGGCCAAGCCATCCATGGAAGACAGGAAACGTGTTCCGCACCATTTGATTGACATGGTCGATCCTCATGAAACATTCAACGCCGCCCTGTTTGTAGAACTGGCCAGAGATGCCATTGGCAGACTTCATCAACGAAATAAGCCGATCTTTGTGGTTGGCGGAACAGGCCTCTACATCCGGGCGCTCCTTGGCGGACTTCTTGAAGGTCCGGGAGCGGATGAGAATTTGAGAGAATTGTACCGTTCCCAGGTCCGGAAATATGGCAGTGAGTACCTTTACAGGCTGTTGCAGCAAAGAGATCCTGAATCCGCCTTAAAAATCGATTCTCACGATACAGTCCGCATGATCAGGGCTTTTGAAGTAATGGACCTTACCGGTCGCTCCATAGCTGAACTTCAAGGCAGCCATCGCTTTGAAGATCGACCTTATATCCATATGAAAATTGGATTGAACATGGAGCGGGATTTGCTGTTTCAGCGAATTGAAAACAGGGTGGATAACATGATGAGCGGTGGTTTCCTAGAGGAGGTTCAATTGCTTCTGAGCAGGGGATACGATGAATCCTGCCGGCCCATGCAATCACTGGGTTACAGGCATATCCTTGCATATCTGCGGGGTTCCGTATCTCTGAACCAAGCTGTGCGTCACATGAAGCGGGATTCGATAAGTTATGCGAAGAGGCAACTGACCTGGTTCAAAAAAGAGCGGGATATCCAGTGGTATGTCCCTCCGGATGACATCGGACGGATTGGCGACAGGTTGAAAGCCTACTTTACCGGGAGGGATAATGAGAGTCAAAGTGCTTGACATCCATAGGAAGATCAATATAGTGAGAGCACATTTAGACATAATGTCGGATCATAAAGTATCGGATCAGTACTCAATTATATAATAAGGTAAAGAAAGGAACGGATTATGAATCGACAAGTGAAGCGTGTCCCTTTCTTCATTTTTATGGCTCTCCTGGCCTCCGTGATACTCATCTCCTGCGGCCCCAAGGCGGTCAAACCGATTGGTGAAATGGATACCCCGGAGCATCATTTTTTTACAGCCATGAAATTCCTGGATCAGGCTAACTATGTCGATGCCAATAGAGAATTCGATCGTGCCCTGCAATTGGCCCCGAAGTTCTCAAAGGCTTTTGCAGGAAAAGGTCTGGTGGGGGCACTTCAGGGCGACTTCGTAAAAGCGGAAGAGTTTCTGAAAAATGCAAGGAGTTATGCGAAGACAGATGATGAAAAGGTATTTTCATATGTGTCGTATATCCGCTTCTATACATTGAAAAAAGGAAGCAAGAACTGGTTGGATGATGCAAAAGATGCCTATGATGACGCCATCAAGATTGATCCGAAATCTTCGGATGCGTATTTCTTTATGGGCATGTCATACAGGGATGCTTATGTATTCGAGCAGTCCGGTCAAATGTTCGGAAAAGTTATTGAGTTAAAAGGGGATTATGTTGATAAGGCAGATACCCAATGGAAAATGATGCAGGAGATTCAGCGTGCCTTGCCCGGTACCGTCGTTGGTAAGAAAATCGCTCTTCAGGACCGAATCACAAGGGCGGATGCCGCCGCATTATTTATGGAAGAGATGAAGATAGATGTCCTCTATAAGATGCATACACAAAAGAAATTCGATACTTCATTCAAGGCTCCCGATAGCGAAAAAGCCGAAGGGCCTGCCGCACCCGCATTGCCGCCCGACGTTGCCAGTCATCCTTTGAAAGCCGATATTGAAGGGGTGTTAAAAATGGGCGTGCGTGGACTGGAAACATATCCCGATGGCAATTTCCACCCGGATGAAATCGTCGACAGGGCAACGTATGCCTTGATAATCGAAGATATCCTGATTCAAGTTTCAGGTGACAATGCGTTGGCTACGAAATTCATAGGAAGTACATCACCGTTCCCGGATCTCCTTTCAGACTTGCCTTATTTCAATGCCGTCATGGTTGTGACCTCACGGGGAATCATGGAACCAAAGGATATTACGACAGGTGAGTTTGCTCCTTTAGGTCAGGTGTCGGGGGTTGATGCCCTGTTGATTATCAGGAAATTCAAGGAAGAGCTGAAGATATTCTAAACTTCACGGTATGGACTAAGAAAAGGGGTGCAAGTTTCGTGCACCCCTTTTTTCTCACAACTTCGGATGGAAACTATTTAGATGGAACAGGATGAAATATGATGGATCACAACAACTTTAAAAAAGCATTCGAACCTAGTGAAGCTGAAGCAAGTTGGTATCAATACTGGATTGACAATAATCTCTTTCATGCCGGGGATACCAGTTCCAAAAAACCATTTTCCATTGTGATTCCGCCGCCTAATGTTACAGGTATACTCCACATGGGTCATGCACTCAATAACGTCCTACAGGACATTATCATAAGATACCGGAGGATGCAGGGCTATAATACCCTTTGGATGCCTGGAACCGATCACGCGGGAATTGCGACACAAAACGTAGTGGAGCAAGAGTTGGCCAAAGAAGGCATATCCCGTCATGACCTTGGCAGGGAGAAGTTTATCGAACGTATATGGGAGTGGAGAGCGAAATATGGCGGTGTCATAATTAACCAGCTTAAAAGGCTTGGCTGTTCCTGTGACTGGCAGAGGGAAAGATTTACAATGGATAAAGGCCTTTCCCAGGCTGTCCGTGAGGTTTTCGTAAAACTATACAACGATGGTCTTATTTATCAAGGTGACTACATTGTCAACTGGTGTCCCCGATGCCATACGGCGATTTCGGATTTGGAAGTGGAATACGTCGAGCAGGAAGGTTATCTCTGGAACATACAGTATCCATTTCCGGATGGCAGCAGCGGAATCATAGTTGCCACCACAAGACCTGAAACGATGCTTGGAGATACGGCTATTGCCGTCAATCCCAACGATGAGCGCTACAGGGATCTGATCAGCAAGGAAGTGATCCTGCCCCTCATGAACAAAGGGATTCCGATCATAGCGGATGAATATGTTACCCTGGAGTTCGGCTCCGGTGCAGTGAAGATAACTCCGGCCTGTGATCCGAATGATTTTGTCATCGCCGGCCGTCATAATCTCCCAATCATCAAGATCATGGACGGCAGCGGCATGATCAATGAAAACGGCGGCCCCTATCAGGGGCAGGACCGTTATGAATGTCGCAAAAATGTTATCCGTGATCTTGAGAACCAGGGATACCTTGTCAGCACTGAGCCCTATAAGCACAATATAGGGCAGTGCTATCGCTGTAAGACGGACATTGAACCGATGGTGTCAAAGCAATGGTTCGTCCGTGTACTTCCCCTGGCCAAGGCAGCTTCGGCGGCCGTTGTCAAAGGCCGGACGCGGATTATACCTCCCATGTGGGAGGGCACGTATTTCGAATGGATGGACAATATCCGTGATTGGTGCATTTCGAGGCAGATATGGTGGGGACACCGTATTCCTGTCTGGACTTGCGAAAATTGCGGGAAAGTCATCGTTTCGACCATTGACCCCACAGCTTGTACCGACTGCGGCGACAGTCACCTGCGGCAGGAAGAAGATGTCCTAGATACTTGGTTCAGTTCGGCACTTTGGCCGTTTTCAACCCTGGGTTGGCCGGAGGAGAAACCGGCTTTGAAGACCTTCTACCCAACATCGCTGTTGATTACCGGTTTCGATATCCTTTTCTTCTGGGTGGCCAGAATGATGATGATGGGGCTTTATGTCATGGGAGACGTTCCATTCAGGGACATTTATCTCCATGCCCTTGTCCGTGATGAGTCGGGCGATAAAATGAGCAAATCAAAGGGCAACAGCATTGACCCCCTGGAAATGGTGGACAAATATGGAGCGGACGCTTTTCGTTTTACACTGGCCGCATTTACTGCGCAGGGCCGCGATATCCGAATATCGGAAGACCGGATCGAAGGGTATAAGTTCTTCGTAAACAAGATTTGGAATGCCACGAGATTCTCAATCATGAACCTGGAGGATTTTCCATCCGATGAAAATCCCATGGCGGCAGAGCATGAGTCGCTTGCCGACCGATGGATCCGTTCACGATTGAATCGAATCATTGGCGATGTTGTAAAAGCGCTTGACGAATATCGCTTCAACGAGGCAGCGGCAAGCGTTTATCAGTTTATCTGGCACGAGTTCTGTGACTGGTACCTGGAACTCGCAAAACCAGTTCTCTATGGCAATGGCAGCCCGGAGCGACGATTTGCCGCACAGCAGGCCCTCCATTTGGTCTTGAAAACATCTCTCAAGCTGCTTCATCCATTCATGCCGTTTGTTACGGAAGAGATATGGCAGGGGTTGGTTCAGGATAAGGTTGCAATCATGATCAGCCCCTTTCCGACAAGTGATGAGACTCTTGATGACCCGGAAGCCGAGGCTGAAATAGGCCTTATCATGGAACTTATCACCAGGATCAGAAATATCCGTGGTGAAATGAGCCTGCCGCCGTCAAAAAAGCTAAAGGTCGTAATCTTCTCCGATGAGGAAAACAAGCGCTCAATCATGGAAAAATCCCGAACTTATATTACAAATCTTGCCAACCTAATTGATTTGAATATTGTGGAAAAAGATCCGCAGCCGGGTCATTCCGCAGTCGGTATCGTGGGTGCCGTGCGTCTTTATGTCCTGCTGGAAGGGATCGATCTTTCCTCCGAGATCATGCGATTGGAGAAAGAGTTGTCAAAGGTCGAGAAGGATCTGACCATTGTATCCCGAAAGTTGGCAAATCGGGATTTTCTGGAGCGTGCCAATCAGGCTGTCATCCAAAAGGAAGAGGGAAAATTCAAAGAGTTCAGTGAAAAGCACGTCGTCATTGAAGAGGCTTTGAAAAAAATAAGGGAGATAGCTTGACAGATGATTCCGATGCAAATTCTCCAACAGATTATACAGACTGCCCTGAGTGAAGACCTGGGCCATGGCGACGTGACCACGTCTGCAATCCTTGGAGGAGAGGAAACCGGGTTGGCTAGGGCCGTGGTGAAGAAGGATCTTGTGGCGGCAGGAATTGATATCTTCAGGGAAGTATTTCTTGCTGTTGATCAAAATCTTATTTTTACAGAGCATGGTATGGAGGGAGCATGGTATTCTAGGGGGGATATCCTGGCAGAAATTGAGGGTTCTCTGAAATCCATACTGAACGCAGAAAGGACAGCGCTGAATATTCTCCAGCGTATGTGTGGGATCGCCACCTCGACACGCCGGTTTGTCGAAGCCGTTGAGGGAACCGGTACAAAAATTCTTGATACCAGGAAAACAGCGCCGGGACTTCGAGCACTTGATAAGGAAGCAGTCCGAATCGGCGGAGGTAATAATCACCGGTATGCCCTGTATGATGGGGTGCTGATCAAAGAAAATCATATTGAGGCGGCGGAAGGTATCGGGAATGCAGTTTGTTTGGCCCGGCTGCACGTTCCACACATGATGAAAATCGAAGTGGAAGTCAGAAACCTTGAAGAAGCCAGTCAAGCCCTGGACGCTAGTGCAGATGTTATCATGCTGGATAATATGGGCTTGGATGAGATGAAACAGGCCGTTGATCTGATCGGTGGAAGGGCTGTTGTGGAAGCATCCGGCAATGTGAATCTGGACAATGTAAGGGAGATTGCTCGGACTGGAGTGGATTTTATCTCAGTGGGTGCCTTGACACATTCAGTGTCTGCTGCGGATGTTTCCCTTTTGGTAAAACTCCGGCGATGATCAGGCTGTCGGAGGAGCCGTCCAATGGATGATGAACTCAGTGGCCACATTCTGGATGAGTATCCCTTTACCGGAAAGATAGGACACAAAATACATTTTTTTGAGATAACGGATTCTACCAACAGAGTTGCTTTTAAGTTAGCGGTTGAGGGTGCGGAAGAGGGGACCGTTGTTATTGCCGATACTCAAACGAAGGGGAAGGGCAGGCTGAACAGGGCCTGGCTGTCACCTTCCGGATGCAACCTGTACCTGTCCATCATATTAAGGCCAAATATCCGCATCGATGAAGCTCCGCAAATTTCCATTGTGTCAGGAGTAGGAGTTGCGGACACAATGCTATCCTATTTCCCCTCAAGTGTGAGTCTGAAATGGCCTAACGATATTATGATGAATGACAGAAAAATATGCGGAATTCTAACTGAAATGCGGGTTAAAAGCGGGCGGTTGGATTTTGTGATTGCAGGGATAGGTTTAAACGTAAATATGCTGAAAGAGCATTTTGATGACCGCTTGCTGGAAACGGCGACATCCATGCTCCTGGAGTCTGGAAAGGTCTATTCCCGCATCAATATTATGGCGGTGTTGATCGATACGTTTGAGAAATGGTATAATACTTTTTTAAATAATGGTTTCCAGCCAATTCATAAATTCTGGACGGACCATGCATACGGGATCGGCGAAATGGTTGTCATTTCATTCAAAGATACTGTCATAGCAGGTAAATTGAAAGGGTTGGACAAAGACGGCGCACTTCTTGTCGAAGAAGGGGTTGGTAAAATGCATAGGATATTGACAGGGGATGCGACCGTATTAAAAACCCCGAAACAGTGAGGCGAAAATATGCTGCTAGTGGTGGATGTCGGTAATACCAATACCGTATTGGGAGTTTATGATGGGGACGAACTGGTCCGTGATTGGCGGATTCGTACAGAGGTCGATCATACCGTGGATGAGTATGGGATGCTTATCTATACACTGTACAAGTCCAGCAGAATCAGCTCCAAGGCTATTCGGAATATCATTATCTCATGTGTCGTTCCACCCATGCTGACCATTCTTGAACCGGTTTGTAAAAAGTATTTCCATATCAAGCCGCTGATCGTGGGCCCGGGGATAAAAACCGGAATGCCTATCCTATACGACAATCCCCGGGAAGTCGGTGCCGACCGCATTGTGAACGCCATTGCTGGATACGAAAAATACAAGAAGGATATGATCATTGTTGATTTCGGTACAGCGACTACCTTCGATTATATATCTCCAAAAGGGGAGTACATGGGTGGTTTGATCGCTCCCGGGATCATGATATCGAGCGATGCACTTTTCAAGAAAGCGGCAAAACTTCCAAGGGTGGAACTCTCAAAGCCGAACAGCGTGATTGCCAAAGATACTATAAGCAGTATGCAGGGTGGAATTCTTTACGGTTACGCCGGTCTGGTGGATGGTCTCGTAAAAAGAATGAAGGATGAAGCAAAGGGAAACCCCCTTGTCATCGCAACAGGAGGACTTGCGAAGATAGTTTATCCGGAGACAAGCACCATCGACTTGGTCGATGAGATGCTAACACTGGAGGGATTAAGAATTATCTACCTCCGCAACAAATAAAACGGAGCAACACAATTAGTCATCCTGAACTTGATTCAGGATTTATTAAAAAGGATAGACCCTGAAATAAATTCAGGGTTACATGATAAGATTCACGGTCACTGCGCGGCAGCGCGTAAGCCGCCATGGTGTCATTGCTAGCGAAGCGCGGCAATCTTATAAAGGTAAACCCTATGCTTCATGCCGGTTTGACAGGCGGAATCTCCAGCGGAAAATCCACGGTTTCAGAAATGTTCCGGCAGATAGGTGCCCATATCATTGACTTTGATAAAATTGCCCATCAGGTCCAGGAGAAAGGCCGTCCCGCCTGGAAGGACATTGTACAAGCATTTGGCGAAGAAGTCCTTCAGGAAAACGGAGCCATTGATAGGCAGAAACTTGGAGACATTGTATTCCGCGATGACATGAAGCGCTCCATACTCAATGGCATCGTGCATCCCGCCATATTCCGGGAATGGGAAAAGCAGGTTGAAAAAATCAAGATTGAACGAAATGATGCCATTATCATGTCCGATGTACCGCTTCTCTTTGAAGTCGGAATGAATGCACTATTCAATGTAACCATCCTCATATACATTTCCGCAATTGTGCAGGCGAATCGTCTCATGGTCCGCAACGGCTTCACTAGGGAAGAAGCGCGGATCCGCCTCTGCTCGCAAATGCCCATTGAGGAGAAGAGAAAGCTTGCCGATATTATCATAGACAACAGTGGCACGATCGAAGAAACTCAAGGAGTCATCAGTCGCGTCTGGAAGGATCTGCTTAAAAGAGAAATGGAGAGCCGACAAAATACCGGTGGTCAACATGATTGAGGAGAATGTTATTACGGATTTTTCACAGATAGTATCAGAGCCTGATATTGCAGCAACCGCCTATGTCCATCCTCTAGCCGCTGTGATCGGACAAGTTTCTATTGGAGAATATGTCATGGTCGCCCCCATGGCCTCCATTCGTGGAGATGAGGGACAGCCGCTGTTTGTTGGTAATGAATCGAATGTTCAGGACGGTGTCGTTATCCATGCTCTTGAAACGGAGCTTAATGGTATTCCGGTTGAAAAGAATCTCTTTGAAGTGGATGGAAAGAAATATGCGGTGTATGTCGGACGGAGAGTTTCCCTGGCACATCAGGTACAGGTTCATGGCCCCGCGGTGATTCTTGATGAGACATTCGTAGGAATGAAAAGCCTCGTCTTCCGATCCCATGTCGGACGGGAATGTGTGATAGAACCGGGAGTCATTCTGATGGGTGTAAAGATTCCGGATCACCGTTATATCACTGCCGGCAGTGTTGTTAGAACTCAGGAAGTCGCAGACAAACTACCCGTGATCACCGAAGATTACCCCATGAAAAATATGAACAAGGGCGTGGTGCATGTCAATGTGTCACTGGCCAGGGCATACGGAAACAGAAAATAATCGACCCCCCTATCCATCCTGCCAGCGTCCAGACCAATAATCCTTCGACAGATGGTGTACAACCACCGGACAGTCTGACAGGTCCGGAAAGCTGAAATCCAGTACAATCTGTAAAAAGCTGATGACAATGTTGAACGTTGCACCCCAGAGAATTTCCTCGCGATTTTCCCTATCACGAACAGCGATGGCGGGCAGCTCAATCCTTTGTGCAGCATTCACTGAAGCAACGGGCGGTTCTTCAAGAATGCATCGCCGGAAATTATTTTTCTCAAAGAAACACCGCAGGGGGATATCGATAATCTTTTCCACCTCCCGATTGGGGCGACCCCGCCATGATGATTGAACAAACCCGGCAAATGGAAATATGATTCTTCGCATAAGCGTAAGAGAATAGGTTGGTATGGGCCCTAGGAATTGGACGTAGAAAGGATTAAGGCCGATTTCCTCCCATGATTCCCGAATAGCCGTGGTCAGGAAGAGTGTCATGATTCGATAGACTTCATGCCCCCTCTGCTGTGCATAGTTACCCGCGGTACCTTTGGTTAATGAAGGCATAACGTTCAGAAATGGACGCAATATGCGATCGGACAACGGATGTATCATTCCGCCCGGACAACTCAAATCTCCCGCCTGTGCCACCATACTGGAGCGCTTGATCAACTGAAATGTGAATTCACATGCAGAAATATCAGTTGTGGAGTTATGATGGATGAACTGGAGCGGGAGTAATACGCCTGCGGCCAGGTGGTTGTCCTGATCATGACCTGAGATCTGAATGGACTGCCATTTTTCCCTGAAATCAATGGGGCTGGCACCAAGCCTATCAATGACCCTTTGCGGGAAATTCTTACGATCAGTCAGAATTTGAGGTATCATGTGCAGTTTCACTCCAAAAATACTATTTAAGGATTATATGAAGTGGAAGATTCAGTCAATGGGAAAGTGCAGGACATTGAACTGATTGAAAAATATATTGATATTGTTGATGTTTTTGGATGATCAATTCATAACATACCCCCAAATATACCCCCAAAAGATTTTATCTCTGAAAGTTACGGCGTTGATCATATATCCTACCTGGGCCTGAGCCCCATGAAAAAAAATGCTTACCCTAGACCCCCTGTACACACCCGAAATACAAAACAGAGGGCGGCATGGGTCCCATCTCTCCGTACCGTATGCATAAATCAAAAGCCTAAACTTCTTCTCGAAGTCTAGTTTTTTGGATTACCCCCAAGAATGCCACATTTCAAATGTAAGTCGTCAACCTGATCTCACAAAATGGGGTTATATCAAAAAATATTTTTCTTTTGACTACCCATAGATTAAGGAGTATTAAAATTAACAATCACCATCGTTCCTTTGGTTAACCCACTAACATAACCTATTAATCTTCTTTAAAATTTTCTGAGTAGTATCGTGATAATCGCGGAGAGTACAAAAGTCCGGGCACAAGTGTCCAGCTTTTTACAATGATATTCGGGATCACAAAGCGTCCAGCTCCGTCTTGCACTGATCGCCCTGATTTTCTGGGCGGTGTTGACGAAATAATGGACCGCAATGAGAATTTGGAAATCAGCCTGATATTAAAAAGATGCACCGGGCGCAGTAAAAAGGGCATGCTACGCTGGTTTTTGAGCATGATGAAACAAGACAGAAAGGAGGATAAACCAAATGGTGAAGAAAAAGATCAGTCAGGAAGGAATGAGCAGGCGCGACTTTTTCAAGAAGGGGGCTCTTGTTATCGGAACAGGTGCAGTGGCATCAACCGGTGTTTTGGGAGTAGTCGCCAAGGCAGCGGAAGCTTCTGATAAGAAAAAGAAATCATCCTCTCCCGACAAGAAGTCCGGTATCAACATGGACCAAGTGGAACCAATTAAACCCGTTTCTGAACCCAAGAACTATGACTATAAAACCGATGTCTTGATAATCGGTTTTGGAGTCGGCGGAACAATGGCTGCACTCACGGCGGTTAACCACGGTGCCAAAATTGTTGTATTGGAAAGGCTTACACGAGACAAATGGGATGAGCATTGCGGCGTTCAGGTCCTCGGCGGACTTGGTGGCGAGGAATGGGGAAGGTTAACCAAAAGAGGGTGGTCAGATAAAGACGTGGATGAAGCGGCCTATGAGATATGGGCGGCACAGGATTACCAGGCCGACTATCATTTGATTCGGAAGCAGGTCGAAGAGTGGCCCACTCCGATCGAAACACTGCGGTCGCTTGGATTAAAGTTCCTGCCCGTGGACCTGGGAGACTCCTTTGTCGGTAGGATGAAGATCAAATACCCGGCCATCCGCTATACCAACGTTGGTGACGAGCTGCAGGACTTCACCCCCATGGATCCCTGGATCAACAAATATCACGTCTGTGAAGTGACCATTGAGCGGTTTCTCAAAAAAAGCGGTAAAGCGGAGTTGCTCTATGGAGCTAATAATACTCGTTTGATTACGGACTCTTCTGGCAGAGTAGTGGGGGCAAAGACGACTATCGGCGGGAAAAATGTTAACGTGAAAGCAGTGGCCACCATCATCGCCACGGGAGGATATGGCGCGAACTACGACATGATCAAACACTATGGTTGGGTCGGCGATCTTTGCGGTTGCCATGTGGGTTCATGGTCGAACGACGGTGCTGGTATCAGGATGGGACAAGGTCTCGGTGCAGATACGATGTGTTTGCCGGGAGGCGCAGTGGCAGATGGAGGCCCGGACACTGTGGCGAAAGGCTTGCCCTGGACGTTCAGAAACACAAAGTTCTATGGTGATAAGAGCGTTTCCGGATATGGCGAGGCAGCCATTCAACTAGGAAGGCAGCCTGTGTTGAAAGTAAATGAAACGGGCTTGCGGTTCATGGATGAAAACGAAACGTGGAAGGCAAAGAACCTTGCCGCCTCGGTTCAGCCAAACATGTACTACTTCACGATCTATGATGCTGATATCGAAGGCACCATCAACTTCATCAAGGGGTCTCGCTATGGTATGTGCGAGAACTTGCTTACTCCTTCCTTTAGAATCTTCTTCGAGGATGAGGACATAAGGCCTCTCTGGAACTGGAAAGACAGCTTGGAGTGGTGCAAGAAGACAACGGGCAACGTTACAGAGGCGAACAGCATCGAGGAGCTTGCCGTAAAAGCAGGTATCAATAAGGCCGCATTTGTGGCACAGGTCGAACGATACAACCAATTCTGTGAAAAAGGCGTGGATGAGGAATTCGGGAAGCACAAGTCCTTTCTATTCCCTATCAAGAAGGCGCCGTTTATGGCCCTCAAGACAAAGCCTTCGTTCCTTTGGGCAACACAGGGCGGCCTGAGGGTCAATACGAAATGGCAGGTTATCAAGGCGAACGGAGATGTCATCCCGGGTCTGTACGGTGGGTCCAGTGATGTCGGTGGGTTCTGCAAGCCATTCGGCTATGGAAACGAGAACGAGTTTCAGCCCGCTTCAACTGCAGTGATCAGCGGCAGTATTTCGGGCCGTAACGCTGCGGCTGAGGCCCTAGGAAAGGCCTAGGCCTGGTTTTCCTGAGATTGCCGGCCATTAATTCCCAAATCCCGCGCCATGAATCGGGAATTTAAAAGTATACAAGGGCGTCCAGGGTGAAGTTGGAGTAACAACAACTTCTCTCTGGACCCCTATGGGAGAGATTACCTGCATGGTGCTCATTCAGATTATGGAGGGAAAATGAATTATATGAGAAAAAGAGTATCCGTATCGTTGTTGAGTATGGCGGCTCTCATCTTATTCGCACTGTTGCTGGCCGATAACAGCAAGTGCAGCGCCGCATCGAAACCGGCACAAGATAAAAAGAATCCTAACACGGCTCAAACGGACGCTAATAAGCCTTTCTCGAAAGACACGAATTGCGCTGCCTGTCACGAGTCCTACGTGGATTCCATGAAAAACGACAAAATGCTGATGTCCAAGCATGCAGTTATGACCAAGGACTGTTTCTTCTGTCATAAGGAAGCTCAGTTGGTAACCGCACATGAGAAGGTTACCAAAGCGCCCGGGAAAGTGTTCAGACAGCGGAAATACCCGAATGATATATGTCTTACGTGTCATGGAACCTATGATAGCTTAGTCGAGAAAACAAAGAACAGTACAGCCTTCAAGACGGTTGATAATAAGTTGATCAACCCTCACGATACTCATGTGGGGCGAGTTGAGTGTTTCAACTGCCATAAAATGCACAAGGATAGACCGCCCATCGAGTATTGCTATGGATGCCATCACGCGAGACAACTCAATAATTGCAAAGATTGCCATTCTCCCAAGAAGGAATGAATATAGGACTTATCCTTAAATAGGGGTTGAAATAGGATTCCTCGATATTTCTGTAAATGGCTGGCAGCGGCATTTTTCGAGGAAATTGGTATGAAAAAAGCCACAACAATTTGTGCCGTAGTCCTGCTGGGCATCTTTACCATGCAGCAGTACATCGCGAATCCATTTACAGATGAGCGCCAGACGAGCAAGACTGTAAGTGGCGCGGTCATCGGTGGGGCAGCAGGTGCCGCAGCCGGTGCGTCCACGGGAAGGGACAGCGAGTCGCGCCGTGAGAGGGCTCTCATAAGCAGCGGCGGCTTTGTCGTGCTCACGCCCCCAGCCGTCGGTACCTATATGGATCGCCAGGAGGCGCAGCTCCGGCAGCAGCTTAAAAACAATAGTGTGGGCGTCATTCGCGATGGAGACCGCATCATTCTGAACATGCCCGTCAACATCACATTCGATACCAATAGCGCGGGCATCAAATCTAACTTCTATGAAGTGCTCCACTCGGTGGCCCTCGTACTTGATAAGTACAAATCAACTCTGATCAACATCAACGGATATACGGATAGTTCCAACAATGACCAGTACAACCTGAAACTTTCACAAAGGAGGGCCCAGAGCGTCGGTCAGTACCTCATCAGTCAGGGGAGGATCGACTCAACCCGCATGGCTGCCCACGGCATGGGCGAATTCCATCCCATCGCGAGCAAGGACACCCCGCAGGGCCGTTGTAAGACTGGCTGTGTGCAGATGGAAATCGCGCCGCTCGTTGTTCTCTTTCAGCCGTGAGCAAGGAATGGCCGGCTTCGTGGGTGTTAGCAATAATTTTGGTTTATAAGTAATCAAATCATTGTTTTCAGTCCACCAATTTGAGAAAGGAGGTTTTATTATGAGTTCAGGAGACGATGTCAAAAAAGGTATTTCCCGCAGGGATTTGTTAAAAGGTGGAACTGCCGCTATAGCCGGGCTCGCTGTTACAGCGGCTCTTCCAGCGGCTCTTCCAGGGATAGCTGAAGCTGGCGATATTCCTGAAGCCTATGCTAAACCTAAGTGTACAGGGTGGAGTTGGGAAAAACCGGTTAAGCCAATTCCTAAAAGTGAAATCTCCAAGGTAATTACTACGGATGTCGTGGTTATCGGTGCAGGTCTCTCTGGAGTTGCGGCTGCCCTTTCCGCAGCAGAACAGGGAGCGAAAGTTCAAGTGGTGGATAAGAATCATACATGGGCTGCCCGAGGTGGGCATATCACGGCGTTTGGAAGTAAAGTTCAACAAAGAATGGAGGTCCAAAACGATTATCGACAAATCATTCGAGCCTGGGTAGCTTGGGCACAGGGTCGCCTTGATGAAAAATTGCTATGGGATTTTGCTCATAAAAGTGGCGCCTGTATGGATTGGGCGGTAGATATTGCTGAAAAAAGGGGCCTGGAAGTAACATTATGGGAAGGTTATTACAAAGGCCCCGATTATACCGAATATCCAGTCACGCATATTTTCTATGAAAAAGGCGCGGATCTCACTTACATTTATGGCAATGCGAAAGGGATCGGTACCATTACGTTAGTTCCTGTTCTAGAAAAGGCCGGCACTGAACAAGGTGTAATCTTCAATTACAAAACGCCTGCGGTGCAGATCCTCAGGAAAACGAATGGGCGGGTAACAGGTATTATCGCAGGCAAACCGGGTAAATATATTCAATACAATACCAATAAGGGTGTGATTATTGCCACAGGTGATTATGCGTCCAATAACGAAATGAAGCAGCGGTATTCGCCCTTCAGTTTGCATGCCGATGCGCAGATTTATTTCCCCAATAAATGCAATACCGGTGATGGTCTGATCATGGCCATGCAGATAGGTGGCGCCATGCAGAAGAGTGAACCTCATGCAGCAGTTATCCATCTGGAAGCGGGCGCTGCAAGCTATGGTTTTCTTCATGTGAATGCCAACGGGGAGCGATTTAAGAATGAAGATGTCAACACCCAATCAAAAAGTTGTACCAAGGAACTTCAGCCCCATGGAATTGCGTGGACCATCTATGATCGTGACTGGGCAGAGCAGGTAAAGCAACAAGTGGATTCGAATCTCGCAGGCGGCCTGTTCTATGGTCAGATGTGGCAGCAGCGGGGCAAGGGTTGGAACATCGAAGTAGAGAAAACAACCCTGGATCATCATATCAAAGACGGGAAAGTTCTTACCGCAAACTCTATCGAAGAACTTGCCCAGAAAATGAAGGTGCCGATCGACAGGTTCAAGAAAACAGTCATGCGATATAACGAATTGTATGAAATGCAGAATGATCCCGACTATGGCAAACGTGTCCAGTTGTTGACTTCGATTGTTAACCCTCCATTTTATGCTGGTAAACTGGCCAGTACTCTGCTGACAATGGTTGGTGGTCTACACACGGACAGCAGCTTGCTGGTATTGGACAAAGACGATAAACCCATAGAGGGACTTTATGTCGTCGGTTCGGCTGCGGGCGATTTCTTTGCCAACGATTACCCGACGATTTGCCCCGGGATCGGACATGGGCGCTGCCTGACCTTTGGGAGAATGGCCGGCATTAAAGCCGCAGGTGGGGATGTAGACAAACTGATCCCTTCGCTCAAGGTTTAAATTAATTTAAGAATGCTGCTTAGGCATGAACGGATCCTGCCTAAGCAGCATTAACAACATCTATTCTTGTGAGATGAAATGATGTACGTATAAATATTTCAAGTATCCAAGAGGCCATATGAGAGTTAATGGGAACGCAGTTCTATCTCACTAATTTGATAATTGTTTGGAGCTTATTAAAAATGTTCATGATTCAATACGAGACACTAATTCTTCGAATCGTTGAATTTTTCGTTACAGGATGGAGGCAATGACGCCGCCGATCAGTATTTCTAGTGAAAAACATAACTTTAATTCCAATCTAAAAACATTGATAAGTAGGAGTACTACTCACTTCATGCTCACGACTTTCTTTTTAGCCATTTCCACTAGAAGTGATGATTTGAAGTTATTCAATGAAATATTCCAGGGAGTCAACATTGATAATAATTTTTTAAGAAAATGGGTATTCTACTAAAGATTTCAGATAAACAGCGCTAACATATCCAATTTCATGAAGGATTGTTAAGCATAAAACTATAAGAAGTTAGTTCCCATAAAAATGGGATAAATATTTCTGGAAATGTGAGCTGAACAGATGTGCAAAAGTTCATATTCGAAAAATGCACAAGGGAAAAATTAGTAAAGAAAAATCAGGAGGAATCATGAAAAAGTCGCTTGGAGCAAAAACTATCATTTATCCAGCGCCGGTACTGGTTGTCGGTTCGTATGATGGGAGTGG
>JBEKJA010000010.1:0-18634 GCA_050011475.1 Syntrophales bacterium | reverse complement strand
TCCCTTCAACTCCGCATCATATTCCTTGCCTCCGGCCAGTTTCACCTTAATTTTATCAGCCTGCGCCACGACATGGTTGTTTGTAACAATGTATCCGTCGCTCGAGATGATAAAACCTGAACCGAGACTCGTTTGCTTGAGCTCCCGCTCCGGAACATTTCCAAAGAATTTCTTAAAGAATTCATCGTTTCCGAAAAAACGAAAAGGCAATTCCCCAAACTGGTTACCGTGGGTTTTGATAACTTTTGTCGTGCTGATGTTTACAACTGCGGGGCTGACTTTTTCAGCAAGATCGGCAAATGAAAATGGCGCTCCTGTTCCCGCTCCCGGACCGAAAATACCTGCTTGAACTTCTGCAGACCATAAAAGGCTGCATATAAAAACAGCCGCCACAGCGGCGATGACGCAATGGGACAAACCACGAATGAATGACCTTTTACATGAAACGATACACATTTTGAACCTCCTGAGACATTATTTTCAATAACACCCGGAATAATGTCCGGGATAATATAAGGCTGTGAAAAAAAATATATCAGCCTTTTCATCCTGATGCTATAAAAAAAATTTCAGGATGCCGACTGGATACGATGATAGTAATCGGTAACACAAGCCAGGGCCATGATAGCCTGATCCGGTGCCGAATAAACCATAATTCCGTGATTTTCAAGATAATGTGCAGGGTTTACCTCCATGACCTCGTCACGAATGGCAATGTCAACGACGGGCACAATCGGCTTTCGGGTTTCGCGGATTTGCTCCATGAGCAGATCGAGAAGCTGAACCTCCGCGCGGATGGTAGCCGTCGCCCTATCCTCCACATTCTGCGGCGGAAGCACCGGCGAGCTCAGCCAGCGGTTTGCCCTTAGTGACACGTAACCGAGGCCAAGCATCAGCACAGCGTCCATGGAGCTGTCGTCAAGCAGGATTCTGGCAGCATCCGTAATGGATGAAATTTTACCAGGGGCAACCAGGTCTACCGGATTGCCTTTACTCCAGTATGAAGGAAGAATTGCGTCAATGAGCTCTATAAGCTTACTGTTTAGAGGCGGGACTTCCAAGCCATAGCGTAAGCAGAGATCCGTTGCCAGAACTCCCCATCCGCCGCCAAGAGTGATGATCCCGACTCGTTTTCCTTGCGGCCGCGGCTGGGATAGAAGCATTCCGGCAACATCCACCATGTCATCCATGGTTTCTACCATGATGATGCCTGCCTGTCGGCACATTCCTCGGAAGATCCTGTCATCTCCTGCCAGGGCGCCCGTATGGGATCGCGCAGCCAGCGCACCTGATGGGCTCTGGCCTCCTTTCAGAAGCAAAAGGGGTTTTTTCGCCGATATCCTCCGGGCGATTTTCATGAAACGATCTCCATGGCGGACGCCTTCGATGTAAAGGCATATCAACTTTGTATGCGGGTCCATTTCAAGAAACTCAAGATAGTCTTCCGATGTCAGGTCGCCCTCATTCCCTGAACTGATCAGGCGGCTGATTCCTATGCCCCGGCGGCTGAATCTGGAGCTAAGAGATCCTCCTAAATTTCCGCTTTGTACAATGAGACCCACAGATCCTGCAGGAAGGCTGACAGAAGCCATAACGGCCTGCATTCGGGAAGGAAACCCGCTGAAGATGCCCATGGTATTAGGCCCCGCAAGTCTCATGCCCCCTTTGCGGGCTGTTTTCACAATTTCGTCTTCAAGATCAGCTCCATCCTCCCCCGTTTCAGCAAAGCCCGCCGTAATGATAATTCCTGCGGGAATTTTCTTTTCAACACATTTTCGGATCGCGTCTAGAACCATGTCTTTTGCGATGACGATGACAGCAAGATCAATCGAATCCGGTATCTCATCCAGGTCAGCATAAACTTTTTGCCCATACCATGAACCGCCGGCTGGATTAACCGGATATATCCGCCCCTTAAATTTAGCACAAATCATATTGTGCAAAATAGTAAAGCCCCATTTGAAGATATCCTGAGATGCCCCGATGAAGGCAATGGACTGCGGTTCAAACAAAGAGTGAAAAGTAGTGCTGGTTTCCATTTTCCTCTCCGGATATAACGTTGGCACTACCTAATCGAATGGCCAGTGTTTGTCAATGTATTCATTGATGAAATCCATTTGTAAAATCCCGCCCCTTCTGTTATCTCCCGTGTCATGACTCACAAAAAATACAAGTATAAGGTAATAATAGAATATGATGGCACTCCTTACCGGGGCTGGCAGGTGCAAAAGAATGCCCGTACCGTGCAGGGGGTGATGCTTGAGGCGGCAGACGATCTTTTCGGGGCACCCGTGGATATTCAGGGAGCGGGACGGACGGATGCAGGTGTCCATGCACTGGCGCAGGTTGCACACATGGAAGTCCCCAGGAGAATGCCTCCGCGTGTAATTCTTGAGCAGCTTAATGAGCGGTTGCCTTCCTCTATCAATATCCTCCATGCTGAAGAAGTTCCTGTTTCCTTTCATGCGCGTCATGATGCAGAGGGCAGGTCTTACATTTACGTGATCTCCCGTTATAGGACAGCTTTCGGCAAACGCTATGTGTGGTGGATCAGGGAGAATCTTGATTTGGCGAAAATGCAGGCTGCATGCACCTGTTTCAGGGGATTTCATAATTTTTCATCTTTTGCGGACAGACGACGGGATCCTAATGGATCTGCCATGGTCCAGCTCGATCACATAAGCATGATGGAGGAGGATGGCCTTATTATATTTCGAATTGCCGCATCACACTTTCTCTGGCGCATGGTACGACGGATCATCGGTGTCGTTGTAAAGATCGGCCAGGGGCGCCTGTCGCCGACGGTATTGCCTCAGCTCCTCGATGAGACATCGGATCTTCCTGCACGATTGACCGCGCCGGCTTCCGGGCTTTTCCTTGAAGGAGTCATTTATAATGGTCGTATTGCCGAGCCATCTATTAGTCCTGCATTTCCATTTCCCCTACGAACAGGTTGCGTAAAGCTTTTTACCCGGTAAACAGGGATGGAAATACTTGCATGCCGCAGGGGAGTGTGTTATTGCTAACCGGTATCTGGTTTTCAGATGGGGCACGATTTTCGCAATAATCATTCAATACAAGTTTTCTTTTGAGGAGGTTTTAATGAAATACTCCGGTGTAGATTTTGAACCCTTCTTTGGCTGGATCTGCCGTCCCCGGATCATGTATTCCCCCGGCCTTCGTTCGGAAATTGGCTATGAAATGAGTCAGTTAGGCGGATCAAGGGTTCTCCTTTTGACGGATAAAGGTCTGATGGATGCAGGAGTGGCCCAACTGGTCATTGATGAAATTGAGAGATCAGATCTGAAACTGGCTGGGATTTTCGATGAGATTCTCCAGGATGCCAGAATAGACCTGATAAACAAAGGTGCGGCACTTTATCGTGAAGCCGATGCCGATGGTATGGTTGTGGTTGGTGGAGGCAGTGTGATGGATACTGCCAAGGCTATCAACATCATGATCGGCAGCGGAGAGGATGACTTTCAGCCATTAGCCGATCAGGCCAGTCTTTATGAAGGAGCAAAACAGCTTCCCCCTCATATCGCATTTCCCACGACAGCAGGTACGGGCTGTGAAGTTACCAATGGAATGGTTGTCCTGGATATGAATGCCCATGCGAAGCTCCAGGTGGGTCACCCTTTCTGCAATTCGGACATTGCAATGCTTGATCCCGAACTGACCGTAAAACTACCGCCCAAAATAACAGCTTTTACCGGCATGGATGCCTTAACCCATGCCATTGAATGTATTACGTCGACGGGGGCCGAGCCGATTGCCGATGCCTTATCCCTGCATGCCATACGGCTTGTTGCGGCTTACTTGCCAATTGCTGTGAAGGAACCGGAGAAAATCGAAGCGCGAGGTCACATGTTGATCGCAAGCAACCTGGCGGGACAATGCCTGGCCAATACGATGACTGGAGCGGTCCACGCTCTTGCGCATGCGCTGGGCGCACGGTTTGGGATACCGCATGGCCTTGCCAATGCGATCATGCTGCCCTGGATCATGGAATTCAACCTGGAGGAAAAACCGGCCCGTTTCCGTATGATAGCCGATGCCCTGGGAATTGAAACGGCCGGCAGGAATACCCTAGAGGCTGCTCATGAAGCCGTAGCGGCAGTGAGGGATTTGCAGAAGACAATCGGTTTGACTCAGACACTTAAGGATTTTGGTGTACCTGCCGATGCGGAAACGCTTCAACCGCTTCTGGAGCTTGCCGCAGCCGATGCACAGATGAGCTACAACCCCAGGTATATGGAGGCGGAGGATATCCTGGAGATATACCTCAAGGCAATTTAAGCGACTGTGGCCATGGTAATTAAAAAAACATCTCACAACTACGGAACAAGGAGGATGCTATGGAGTATTGGAAAGATGACAAGGAGCCCATCGTTTTTTTTCTGAAGATGTTCGAAGCCTGCATGAAGGACCCAGAGTTGGCGGAAGGGTTGAAAAAAGTCAACCAGCTTATCTGGTTCGATTACACCGAAAGCGGTCCGGACTGCTCTTACTGGGTCGATACCAGGGGTGGCAATCTCTCGGCGGGTGCGGGAAAACCTGCAGAAAATCCTGACCTGACGATGAGCCTGTCAGCTGACGATGCCCATCGCTCCTGGTCCAACAAACTTAACCCTGTCATGGCCATCACCCGCAAGAAAATCCGGGTTAAAGGCAGTGCCACCGGTCTATTGAAATTGGCGCCGAAGCTCAAAAAGGTCGCCGAGATCTATAACAAGGTACTTGCCGAAAATGGAAGAAATGACCTGATTCTGAAATAGAAGCAGGAGGTTATGATGAAAGGGAACACCGGGAAAATCATTTCCGTGGATCTCTCAGCCGGAAAGATACAGGTGGAACAGCTTCCGGAAGAGTACTATACGAAGTACATCGGCGGCAGCGGACTGGCGGCAAAGATCTTCTGGGATAGAGGGAATTTCGATGCCGATCCGCTCTCGCCGGAAGCGATGCTCATATTCATGAATGGTCCTTTGGCAGGCCTGCGGCTCTCCGGTGCCAGCCGCAATAGTGTGGCAGGCCGTTCACCGCTGACAGGCCACTGGGGAGATTCATCCTGCGGAGGATATTTCGCTCCGGAATTGCGCTATGTCGGCTATGACGGCATCATCATCACAGGGAAGGCATCGAAACCTTCCCTGCTTTTCATACAGGATGACCGGATTGAGATCCGCGATGCGGCGGCCTATTGGGGTAAGGATACGCATGAAGTCCATAATGCATTGAAGAGAGATTTCGGTAAGAATTTCCGAACCATTGTCATCGGGCCAGCGGCGGAAAACCTTGTGAAGTATACCATCATTCTCAACGAAGGCCATCATGCAACCGGTCGGGCCGGCTTCGGGGCGCTTATGGGATCGAAGAATCTAAAAGCGATCATAATCAATGCCACAAAGAAGGAAATGTCCGTTGCCGATCCGGAAGGAGTGGATGCCCTCCGCAAGGAGATCACCGCAAAGATAAAAGAGTCCCTGACAGCCAGTGTGCTCCATGAGAATGGAACTGCTGCGAATCTCATCGGCGGGATGGCGATCGGTGATGTGCCCATCAAGAACTGGACGTCGAATTTATGGGAAGAGGCTTCGGAAGCTCTTACCGGTGGAACACTGACAGAGCAATACCTGACCAAGCGGGGAGCCTGCGCATTCTGCATCATTGCCTGCAAAAGGGTGGTGGAGGTCAAGGATGGGCCATGGGCGATTCCGGAAGGCCCGGGACCTGAATATGAGACCATCGTAGCTTTTGGAACCCTGATGGGATCCATCGACTTGGCGGCAACCTGTAAGGCTGGTCGGGTCTGCAACGATTTGGGCATGGATACCATTTCGGCGGGTGCAACCATCGCCTGGGCAATGGAAGCCTTTGAGCGGGGAGATCTGACCAAAGAAGATACCGGAGGGATCGAACTGAAGTGGGGCGATTTGGGCACGGTTATTAATGTCGTTCTGCCGATGATTGCAAAGCGTGAAGGAAAGCTGGGGGAGCTTCTCGCCGATGGGAGTGTCGCAGCGGCAAAAAAACTGGGCAAGGGGTTGGAATACACGGTCCACAGCAAGGGCCTCGAAGCCCCGATGCATGATCCTCGCGGCGGTGGACATGGCATGGCTCTGACCTATGCCGTAAGCCCGCGCGGAGCTTGCCATGTGGCTGATCCCATGATGTTTATTGAACTGGGTGCGCGCTTTTACCCAGAAATCGGCCTGGACTTCGAAGTTGATCCCCGAACGTCTGACCACAAAGCCGAGGAGGCGGTTATTTCCGTTGCCCTGGGGGGCATTGAAAACAGTGCCTGCTTCTGCGGTTTTGCCGATGCTGAAATGACCATTCCGGAGTGGGTGGATCTGTTCAACATGACCGCAGGCTATGGATGGGATATTGAAGAGATGATGAGGGCGGGCCGGCGGGTTTTTTTCCTGAAGCGCCTGATCAATTACCGGTTCGGCCTTACGGCAAAGGACGACGATCTGACCCCTCGTATGCTGGAGCCTGCCCGCGATGGGGAGCCTGAAGGCTCTGCGGTGGATCTTGTCACCATGAGAACGCAATTCTATAAACTCATGGGCATGGATCCGGAAAAAGGAATTCCCACGCGGAAAGTCCTTGAAGCTGATGGCATGGCGGATGAAGCGGCACAGGTCTGGTAGTGCGAAGGCTCATTATGGATGAAAAAGGGGGCCGCTGGTGCCCCCTTTTTTTCAGGATCCAAATGAAGATATGAAATATGAGGTCATCCATGTCCCCCGACCTTACATCCTCGATATGATGCAGAGGATTGGGGAGATCTGTGGAAAATTTCAATTCATTTCCCTGAGTCGTCAAATTGCAGCCTGCAAGGATCTTATGGCTGAGGGAGGTCCTATAGATGTGGCTGTTCTCGGGGGAGCCGGCTGCGGTAAAAGCTCATTCATCAACAGTCTCATTGGAAGGCCTGTTTTACCCGTCGGGGTCGTTCCCGTGACATCAGCCATTACCCGTCTTCAATACGGAAGCAGGGAGCAGGCTACGGTGACTCGCTTTGATGGAACGTATCAGGCAATTGCTACGAATGATCTGGCCACCTTCACATCGGATTCAGTTAATAAATCAAACAGGTTGAATATTGAAACCGTGGATGTGGAATTGCCGGATCTGGAAGATTATGAAAATATCCGCTTTATTGACACACCCAACATCGGAAGCGTATTCCAGTACCACGGATATACATCCGACACATGGCTTAGCCATGTTGGCGCAGCCCTGGTAGTCATCGGTGCCGACCAGACCCTCAGTGGCCATGATTTTGAAATGATCCGGGAGCTGATCCAGTATACGCCCCATGTGGCGATCCTGCTTACCAAAGCGGATCTGCTATCCACGGATCAGCGTAATGAAACCCTTGAACTCCTTGAAAGGGTTCTTGAGAGAGAATTGAATCGCTCTTTCCCTATCTATCCCTATTCAACCTACCAAAACGTTGAGAAGTGGAAGCATCGCTTGGAGGCCGAGGTGCTGCATCGCCTCTCAGTCAACCGAAATATCCTTTTAAAGAATATCCTCCAGCATCGCTGCCGGTCTCTCGTTCAATCCTGCCTTAACTATATGGATACGGATATTGCAATCTCAGAGATGAATCTTCGTGAGCAGAATGCTGTGCGGGAGCAGATTTTCCATCTAGGCGGTCTTTATGAACACACAAGAGCAAATCTAACGGCGGTAGCTAAAGAAAATATCAACTTTGTTCATAAAGCCGTATGGGAGTATCTTCGGGGCCTTTCCAAATCCATGGAAAACCGATTGTCCGCTGAGTTGTCTGCCGCAATGCCGACCTGGCGCGGTAATTTATGGCGACTTTCCCGGCAATATGAGGCTTGGTTTACCGACATGATGTCGGAGGAGTTGCAGCGCATTTCCAGAACGGAACGCAGACGCCTTTTTGGCATACTGCGCAAAACCCATTCCGGGTATTCTGATGTTCTTGGGGAATTCAGATCAAGTATGGTGAGCAAGATCAAGGCAACGCTGAATTTCCAGCCAACCGAAACTGAACTGGCATTTGATTTTATTGAACCTGATCCACCTCATCCTGAAATTTCCAGTGCATCAGATTATCCGGTGAAATACCTTTCCTTTCTGATTCCGATGATTCTTTTTCGCAAGCTGGTTGAAAATCAGTTCCGGGAGCAGATTTCACCGGCAGTGAAGCAGAATCTATCTCAATTCTCCAGGCAATGGGAGAAATTGATCCTGAAATCCATCCGTACGATGCATCGCCAGGCTGTCTATCGGATCAAAGATGAAGTAGCCACGCTTCAGGTTCTTTTCAATATGGATGAGCTACAGATGGAGGAGCTCAAGTCTGCAACCGAAGACTTGCGCAAACGAGCCACGCAACTTTTGGTATAAAATTCTTCCGTAAAACCAACGGACTTGTACAGTCTATTGATGAATGATCAATCTAGAGCGAGGTGAAGGACTTCCCTCATATCATCGGTAAATAGAAATTTTATCTCTTTGCGGACCTTCTCCGGCACATCCGTAATGTCCTTTTTATTCCATTTGGGAAGAATAATCACCTTGACACCTGCCCTGTGAGCGGCCAGAACTTTTTCCTTTATTCCGCCTACCGGCAAAACAAGGCCGCGGAGAGTGATTTCTCCTGTCATAGCCAGGTCCTTCTTTATCGGTTTATTGGTCAACAGGGATGTCAGCGCAGTTAGCATGGTTACTCCCGCCGACGGTCCATCTTTTGGGATAGCTCCAGCCGGAACATGGATATGAATATCCATATCTTCAAAAAAGTCCTTGGATATTCCAAGGTCATCTGCATTGCTCCGAATATAGCTCAAGGCAGCTTGGGCGGATTCTTTCATGACATCGCCGAGCTGTCCGGTCAGGATGAGGCCTTTCTTGCCTTTCATGGCTGTTGCCTCTATAAATAAGAGATCTCCTCCGGTGGGAGTCCAGGCAAGACCAAGCGCTACTCCCGGTTTGGCTATCCGCGCGCCAAGTTCGGAGATGATTTGGACAGGTCCCAGGTATTTATGGATATCTTTTGCCTGTATGGCCGCTTTCTTGGTTTTTCCTTCCGCGACCTGACTGGCAATACTTCGACAGACTGAAGCAATTTCCCGCTCCAGATTGCGCACCCCTGCTTCTCTTGTATAGCCACTGATAATATGGTGAATGGCACCCCGGGTAAATTGAATTTGTTCCTTTGTGAGTCCATTGCGTTCGATTTGCCTGGGGATAAGATAATTCCAGGCAATGTGAATCTTTTCATCCGCCGTATATCCTGGCAGTTCGATCACTTCAAGACGATCCCTCAGAGCCGGCGGAATGGTGTCAAGAATATTGGCCGTAGTAATGAACATCACCCGGGACAGATCAAACGGAACATCGAGGTAATGGTCCGTAAATGCATTATTTTGTTCCGGATCCAAGACTTCGAGCAGTGCTGATGAAGGATCTCCCCGGAAGTCACTGCCCAGTTTGTCGATTTCGTCAAGAACAAAGATCGGATTGTTGGTTTCCGCCCTGCGGATTTCCTGGATGATGCGGCCCGGCAGTGCTCCTATGTATGTTCGTCGATGCCCGCGTATTTCCGCCTCATCCCGGACGCCGCCCAGGGCCATGTGTACAAACTTTCGGCCAAGCGCCCTGCCGATGGATTGCGCAAGAGAAGTCTTGCCAGTCCCGGGAGGACCGACAAAGCAAAGAATCGGTCCATGCGTGTCGGGTTTAAGCTTCCTGACAGACAGATACTCTATGATGCGCTTTTTGGGTTTGTCCAGACCGTAGTGATCTTCATCCAGAACCTTTCTCGCTTTACCGATATCAAGATGGTCTTCAGTACTCTCGCTCCAGGGTAAAGTGGTGATCCAATCTAGGTAGGTCGAGGATACCGTGTATTCCGCCGATGACGGGTGCATCCGTGAAAGTCGATCCAACTCCCGTTCCGCTTCTTTCTTTACCTCCGGCGGCAGATTTTTCTGTTCGATTTTTGCCCGGTATTCGTCAACTTCCACTTTGGATTCGTCCAATTCGCCGAGTTCCTTGCGTATTGCATTGAGTTGCTGACGCAAGTAATATTCTCTTTGGGATTTATCGATATCATCTTTAACCTGGGATTGAATTTTACTGCCGAGCTCAAGGATTTCCACCTGGTGGTTGATCAGGCGGGTCACTTCACGGAGTCGGTCCTTAATATTCAAAATCTCAAGAATGTTCTGTTTCTCCTCAGTAGTGACATTGATGACTGAAGCGATGACATCAGCCAGGATTCCAGGCTCTGTAATCGTTTTTGCCATAGCTCCAAATTCCTGGGGAAGAAACGGAGTCAGCTTCACGATTCTGTCGAATAGGGTAACGAGGTTCGCCATGAGGGCTTCAACTTCGATGTCATGGACTTCCTCATTATCAAGAACCTCTATTTTCGCCTGCAGATATGACTTTTCCGGTATGAATTCTGCGATGCGAAATCGGTTGAGGCCCTGAACCAGAAGCTGGGCCCTGTTCTCCCCGACCTTGGCCATCTTCAGGATGACCGCTGCGGTGCCAATTCGATAAAATTCCTCTTGCTTATAGGTCAGTTCATCGGGAGGATTTTTGGATAGAACCAGTCCGACAATACGGTCTTTTGCCATTGCATCGTCGACAAGCGCCATGGATTGCTCGCCGAAGACTTCCATCGGAAGCATCATTTTGGGGAATACGATGATATTGAAAAGAGGCAACACTGATATAACATCTGGTATATTAAGCGTTTTCTGTTCTTCCACTTGATTCTGTTCTGCCATTATATTCCTCCGCAATATGCGTCTTTTTTTGTAAAATAATCACACCGGAAAGAAAAATAAAAGGTGATGGCATTATCCCTTTGTGATGGAAATTTTTCTGGTCTGTTCAATGGGGAGCTTTGTCATATGGATCTTTAACAGCCCATCGATATACGTGGCTGTGACGGAATTTACATCTATTGGCACATGAAGCTGAAGAACTCTTTCAAAAGGACCACTTGGAATTTCAGCGAGATGATATCTGACACCATTCGCCAGGGATGGATCGGTTCTCACTCCGGAAATTTTTAGCGATTTGCGCCGCATTTCAAGATGGATGTCTTCCTGTCTGACCCCGGAAAGATCTACTACGGCCACAATTTCGCGGGGCCCTTCATGAAGATCCATCTGGGGCTTCCAGGGATGGTGAGAGGGAGACAGTACGGAATAACTGACCCGGAACAAATCGCTGATCCTTCCCCCTTCTTCCAATTCGTGTGACTGAATTTCATTGTTAAAGCGAATTTTAATGAATGGCATGCAAGAGGCTCCCGTTGAATTTCTCAAGAATTATGTATTTGCTTCTATAAAATACCTCCTTATGATATAATAAACTTACAAGTTGTCAAGACGTGGATCCTGAATATGCCCCCTAAACACTGGACAGTCCTTTCCAGCCGATTCGACAAAACTTACCGGGTTTTCAACCTCCGGACAGACCATGCCCGTTCCCCCAGAACCGGTGCGGCTCATGATTTTTTTATTCTGGAGTCTTCCCCATGGGTTAATGTTATTCCAATCACTGCCCACTAGGAAATAATCCTTATCCGGCAATACCGGCATGGTACGCGCGATGTAACACTTGAAATTCCGGGCGGTCTCGTGGAGTCGGCTGACACGCCTGAGTCCGCGGCGCTCCGTGAACTTCTTGAGGAGACAGGATACGAAGCAAAGGAATTGATCTCTCTTGGGTTTGTCCATCCCAATCCTGCAATTCAAAATAACCGTTGCCATACTTTTCTTGCCCGAAATGCCTGTCCGGTCGCGACGCAGAATCAGGATGCCATGGAGGATATCGAAGTCATCCTCAAGCCTATATCCGATGTTCCGCGCCTGATCCGGGAGGGAACGATTACACACGCTCTCGTGATCGCCGCTTTTTACCGCTACTATATGGAATATTCTGAGCATTTGTCAGAGCGATAAAAGAGATGGGTCCTCAGGCTGGCTCTACGGTTATGCAGTCCCATTGTCTTCCTGATGTTATACTGGAAGATATCCACTGTTTTTGTCGATATATTCATTAATCTTGCAATCTCCTTTGTACCCATACCTTTCTTGACAAGGCTTGCCACCCGTATCTCTTTGGGCGTGAGCTTTGCAACATTCGATTTGAGATGTATCAGAAATTCCGACATCACATTCTGAAGGTTCTTTTCGACCAGTTGAATATGTGCCTTCTGGCTGGCATTCAGCGGCCCTTTTCTTAATCCTTAAATATGCGGGATCACCTGTGCCTGAAGATTCATCAGAAGTTTTTTTCATTCTCTGATTATTCATGTTCCTGGTGGCTCAGCAAAAACTTTAGAGTGATGTTGCATTCCATCAGTTCCATGGTTCGCTCGGCAATGCGGGCTTCAAGATCTTTTTGGGACGTTTTCAGCCGATCCAGGATTTGTTTCTGTTCGGTCATGTCGCGAAAAATACCTGTAACCAGTATATCGTCTCCTGCCTTGAAGCAGCTTCCATTGATATCCGCATCTATGATCTGACCATCCTTCTTCAGTACGTGTGCATCACTGATGCGGGACCTTTTTTGATGGATGATTCGCTCGAACGCTTCTTTGGCCCTCTGACTGTCTTTTGGAAGATAGAGTTTTGTAAAATGTAATCCCCAGAATTCTTTTTTTGAATAACCCAGCAGTTCCCTCGCTTTTGGATTTGTGTCGATTATATATCCATCCTTGTGTGCAATGAGGACCGCGTCGGCAGCATTATCCAATAAAGCTCGATACTTCTGTTCCGATTTGCTCAGGGCTTCTTCAGCTTTTTTTGTTCTGAAATGTCCCGGCAGATGTATACTCTGGCATACGGTATGCCGTCGGCATTTCGCCGGACATCGCCATTGATTTCAAATGGCGTGCATTTGCCGCCCTTTGAAATCAGATTATACTTATTGGGTCCAATATACCGTTTAAGTATCCTTGCAAGGTTCTTTTCAACCTTCTCGCGGTTCTCCGGTGCAATAAAACGAATCAGATTTTCTCCGATAAGTCTTTTCGCACTCGAATACCCGCTGATCTAAACACCCATATCCGTTACTACAATGGCGTCCGATGTGGTGGAAATCAGCTGCTTATATAGTTCCTGGCTTTCCAGCAGGGCGATTTCCACCTGCTGTTCCGCAGTTTGCCGTTTCCTCTTCTCTTGACTTTTCATCCGGGTCACCCCTTATAATTGCATTCTATTTTTGCTTCATGTAGTCTTCCCTAGGCGGTGAAAAAACGTCCATGATCCGGCATGCGGTCACAGCCCTTCCTTCATGGGGGATATCAGGAGGGATCACTGCGATTTTGCCGGCCGCCAGTTGTTGGGTATCCCCCACCATTGTCAGGTCAAAGATTCCATCGACGACAGTGGTCACCTGCTCATGGCGATGGCTATGGGCGGGAAGGGATGATCCGGCGAGAATGTCCCAGTAAACGATGGTCATTTTTTCCGTATGGACAAATCGGCCATGAAAACCCGGCGCCATTTCCCGAATTTCCAGGTCATGCAAATCGATGAAAGCCATATTCCCAGACCTCCTGTAAAATTCTTCAAAGTATCAATCCAGTCTGTATATGAAGTCAACAATAAATCATGGGGCGACAGTTGAAGCGTCTACTTGTTTTTGTCCATTAATTGTTATATGGGAACCGTCTAGCGTGATTTTAACAGGTTGTTTCAGGTGAAGGGGGTGAAAATCCTTGAAGAAAAAGACCACGGTAGTCGGAGCCGGTAACGTTGGAGCTACGACGGCCCAGAGACTGGCTGAAAAAGCGCTATGCGATGTTGTTCTTGTCGATATCCTGGAAGGTGTTCCCCAGGGGAAAGCTCTTGATCTCATGGAAGCCGCTCCGATTGAAGGCTATGATGCAAAGATTTCAGGAAGCAATGATTATGCAGCAACTGCCGGATCCCAGGTAGCCATTCTGACTGCCGGCATTCCCAGAAAACCCGGCATGAGCCGGGATGACCTATTGGCGACAAACAAGCGTATTATCCAGGATGTGACAAAGCAGATTGTTCGGTATTCTCCTAATGCCATCATCATTATCGTCAGTAATCCCCTGGATGCGATGTGCCATGCCGCCTTTGAGGCAAGCGGTTTGCCGGGATCCATGATAGTCGGAATGGCCGGCATACTCGATTCAGCCAGATTGCGGGCCTTCATTGCCATGGAGTTGAACGTCTCTGTTGAATCCATTGAGGCGCTTGTTCTGGGAGGCCATGGAGATACGATGGTGCCCCTTCCACGTTACTCGACCGTGGGCGGCATTCCTGTCACGGAACTTCTGTCTGCGGACAGGATTGATGCGCTCATTGATCGAACCCGCCGCGGCGGTGCGGAGATTGTAGGGTTACTTAAAATAGGGAGTGCATACTATGCCCCTTCATCTGCGGCGGTGGAGATGGCTGAGGCTATCCTGAAAGATAAGAAAAAAATTCTCCCTTGTGCGGCTTATTTACAGGGAGAGTATGGGATACACGATTTGTTCGTCGGTGTACCGGTGAAGCTTGGTTCTAGAGGGGTTGAAGAAATTATCGAGATCAACCTGACGGATGCGGAAATGTCCGCTCTCTGGAAATCGGCTGGATCGGTCCGGGAACTTGTGGAAGCCATGAAAGCCATGGCCTGAGAGGCCAATATAGATGGGAGGGGAAACCATATGGAAAAGCTCTATTTTGAAGATTATACGGTAGGGGAATCTTTTAAATCGCCGGGAAGAACCATCACTGAAACGGACATTACCATGTTCGCTGCATTGACGGGGGATTGGCATCCCATTCATACAAACGTGGAATTTGCAAAGAAGACTTTTTTCGGGGAGCGGATCGCGCATGGACTGCTTACCCTGTGTATCGGAAGTGCCTTGATATTCCGATTGGGGCCATTCGTCGCCCTGCCAAAGTCATTCATTGCCTTTTATGGGATGGATTCTGTGCGTTTTACGGCACCGGTAAAGATCGGTGACACGATACACTGTGTGGTTCAAGTGGATAAACTTGAAGCAAAGGACGAAAAAACAGGGGTCATTGTAGCGAAAAACATTATCCGCAACCAGCGGGATGAAGATTGTGTGATTTATACCACCCGCATCCTGGCAGGCCGGAAACCTTAGAGTATCCATGCAGAATTTCGATGGAAGTGTTTATCTGAACGGGAAGCGGCGATCCGTTCGCTGTCCCGGTGTGCTCGGGGCTTTCGTCCGGGGAGGGGCGGAAAAGCCGTCCTATATGTCAGGGGTCGGAGATTGCCTGTTGATTGACTTCGGCAGGGCGTTCTTTGCGGTCAGTGACAGTTCAGACAGAAATTCCTCCGCCTCCCGCTTTCTCCTGCGTCAATATGCCAACCTTCTGGATACATTCCCCATTCTGAAATCAAGGGAAATCCATCCTGGGGGAAAGGCTGAAAAAATCAAGCTGGAACTGGTCAGGAAATCTGAAGAGCTGTTATGCACAATGCCTTTTTCTGACAGCTGCACATTTACGGGATTTCTGATTCTCAGAACGGTGGGGGGATTGAAGGGGCTCCTCATGCACACGGGAGACAGCATCCTGATGGTATATCATCCGGCAGAAGGCAGTCTCAGGCAGGTTACAAAATCAAACTTTTGGATGGTGGGGCGGACCCGGCAATTCTTTCAGGTTGAAACTATAAACATTGAAGAAGGAATGAGATTCATCCTGTCCACAGACGGCTTCTCCGGCCTTGATGCGCCAAGGGACCAGGAGAGAAAAGCCTTTTATCTGGATCTCTTCGAAGGCCGGCCCATTGAGGAAATTCCTGATATTCTCGTGGATCGCTATGACAAACCGCACCCAGGCAAGGATGATCTGGGGCTTATTACGCTAGATCCCCGGAGGCTCCCCTTCGATTACCCATGGATTATTCTTGGCGGGACGACAAGCCATGATGAGAAAATATTCCGTGAGGGCAGGAAAGCCGGTTTATACGAGGACCGTTACAGTCCACTGGATCATTCTTACGAATCACTATTCTGCCTGCAGCAGTATACGGTAGATAAGGTACTGGAATAGGGCAACCGCTCCGCGCCGTGATAGCCGGTGATTGCCTAAAATTCTCAGGTCGAGATGTGGGAGTGCGGCAAATCGGGGATATGCAGCCCCTTCATCCTCGTTCCAAAGCGGCTTAAGATAACACCGCCCAGCCCCAAAACAATGGCCAATACCTTCAGTGTGATGCCGAAATAGGGGATCCATCCCAGGAACCAGAGAATCACAAGACCCCAGAAAGTTTCCCGGACGATTCCCGGTTCCTTGCGTTTAAAGATGGAATACAGCCCTTTGCCTATGAGTTGTGAAATGGATATAAATCCCATCACGACTCCCACTGTTACCAGGATAACCTCAAGGGGAATCAATACGATCCCTATAACGGAAATGGTCAGAAGTAATGCGAGGGGTACAACTAGGATCAATCCTAAAACACCCCAGAGAAGAGAACGGAGTGTCTCTTCTTCCACGGTTGCCACTATCACTACAATGGGCCTGGGAAGAAGAAATGAAACCAATAATGCAATGATCAGCAAACAGAAGAAAGTGGCCAGTGATACAACCGCCAGGATCCAGGACCAGCCCTCTTCTTCATTTTCGAAAGCGGACGATATGACGTTCCAGAAATTGGATGCATTTATTTCCGTAATGTTACCGCGTATATCCGTGTTCCTTCCCTGAAAAATGACACCACCCACCGAGACAGCATTTCCATATACGACCGCCTCACCTGTCAGAACAATGGATCCCCCAATTGCCACAATGTCGCCTTCCACCGTCCCTTCAACAGTGACCTGACCGCCAATTGCGACAACATGTTTCACTGTCATAGTCCGGTCGATGACGACGTCGCTGCCGATCTTGACGACACATGACTTGTCTGCACAATAGGCGGAAGTCGGCAGCAGCATGGGTAACAATACCGCCATGATTCCCAAAGTGAGAATGGTTACTTTTTTCATGAATGAATCCCTTTCCAGTTTATGATGAAGCAGTGACTTTATGCCTGAAATATTCAATGAATGCCGGCAGGACGGATATGATCACGATGGCCATAATTACGAAGGTGAAGTTGTTTTTTACAATCCGGATGTTTCCGAAGTAGTAACCGCCAAAAAGGAAAATCATGACCCAGGAGACACAGCCAATGACATTAAAAGTAATGAACCAGCGATAACTCATTTTTCCTATTCCGGCCACAAATGGAGCATAGGTTCGAATGATCGGCATGTATTGAGCAAGAATGATTGTTTTCCCGCCATGGCGCTCATAGAACCGGTGAGTCCGGTCCAGATATTCCTTTTTAAGGAAGCGGCTATCCGGCCTTTTGAAAACACGGGGTCCGACGATGCGCCCGATGGTATAGTTTACCGAGTCGCCTGTAATGGCAGCAGCAGGCAATAGAATTGCGAGCAGTGTTATATCTAGAGCTCCCATCGCAGCGAAAGTACCCAATCCGAACAGGAGGGAGTCTCCGGGGAGAATGGGGGTGACAACCAGGCCGGTTTCGCAAAAAATGATTAAAAAGAGAATCAGATAACTCCAACCGCCGAAATTCTGGATCAACACACTGAGGTGCCGATCGAGGTGTATGAAAAAATCAAAAAGATACGCTATAAGATCCATGGTTTTCCCTTCGCCAGTGAACGCGATTTGAATCAGGCCGGCGAGTATAAAAGAGGGCTGTCTTCATGTCAACGCAAATCCAAGGGAACGGCGAGGATAGCCGGGATTTTTATCTGGACTTTTTAGACTGCCGATGATTAGTAAGTGTCCATCCGAAAACTCCGGATGAGACACTACTCCGAATGGGAAATCTATGTTTGATCCCATTTCAGGGTCGCGGGACTATCCTGTAATATGGGATGATGTTATGCATGAGCTTGCCGTTACGGAAAGTATTCTCAACGTGGTGCTGAAGCATGCGAATTCCAACAAGGTTACAAAGGTTGTCGGCATCAACCTGCGGATCGGAGAGTTGAGCGACCTGCAAAACGAATGGGTGCAGCGTTATTTCGATTATTTAAGCAAGGGGACTCTGGCTGAAGGGGCCCTTCTGAAAATCGAGCGTTCGCCCATCGTATTTAAATGCCAATCCTGCGGCAGCGAATTTCAGACGTCTTTCGGCCCTGGCAAAGACGTATCCTGTCCCCAATGCGGCAGCACCAATGTGACCCTTATCAGGGGACGGGAGTTTTTCATTAAGGACATTGAGGTGGTGTAATGGAACAGGTAAAGCTCATTGAGATCAAGGAAGAAGTTCTGTCCGATAATAGAGAGCTCGCTGCCGACATCCGTCAGAGACTCGCCGCCAACAAGGTTTTCATGCTTAACCTCATGTCTTCCCCGGGGGCGGGAAAGACCAGTTTGATTCTCAAGATGATCGGGGGCCTGAAAGACCTGTTCCATATCGGGGTTATCGAAGGGGATATTGCTTCATCTATTGATGCGGAAAAAGTCATCCGGGAGGGTGTCCCGGCGGTTCAGCTCAGGACCGGAGGTTTTTGCCATCTGGATGCTTCAATGATCGAGCAGGCCTTAAGTGAATTGGATATTGAGAAGCTTGACTTCATCATTATCGAAAA
>JBEKJA010000009.1:0-18747 GCA_050011475.1 Syntrophales bacterium | reverse complement strand
ACGGCTCTTGCCAAAATGTTGTGAATCACCAGATGAACAGAAGAAGACTTCTTTTTCTCTTTTGCCAATTCTTCAATCTGTTTCTGTTCCTGCTTATATTTATTGACTCTTCCTTCGTCCTTCGACAAGGTCTGTCCCCTCAAGGACCAAAGTATCTCCATCTTGCTTTCAAGAACTGCGGATTTGATTCCCTTCGCCTGATAATAAGCCCACTGATCTGAAGCCTGGATTTGATCGATCAATGCCTCATTCACATGATGTCCCGCCATAAGTGAGGACAATGCAGCAAGTACAGCAAGGATGGCAGTACTTAGTGCTACAAAAAGCACCCACTTTTCTCGCGCCTTCTCTGCTTCCTCTTGTATGGATTCATGTAATTTTTCAATTGGAACTTCAATTTCTTCTGGCATAATATCCTTCCTTAATTCTTTAAATATTCTGGGGACTTCTCATAAGAGTATTCAATAAATTTTGAAGCTATCCGGATAGAGATGATGCCTATAATCCGTTATTTGTCTTTTTTCCATAGTTTCATCAGAGTTTTCATCGCCTTTTTGTCTGTCTTGGCATTTGCCCTGTTTGACTGAAGTATGTCCCCTTCTGAAGTTGTATCATGAGCATGTTCGGAGGTATCAGACGCCTTTTCGGATACGGCATTCATTTTCTTTTTCCTGGCCCGCTCAATTAAATATGTGGCAAAGTGTTTGCCGAATTGTCCGATAAAACCGGCAACCAATATGATCACTACCCATTTTAAAATTTGATGGAAATCGATGGAATTCATCTTTCCATGCCAATGCTCGATTGTGCTACAAATTTTCTTTTTCCCTTGGTAATCTGAGTATTGATATTATTACACTCATAACTGCTTTTACATTATCACTATTCTTTCCTTGTGTCCGCTGGAAAATGTCAAAATGAATCACCACCGTCATCATTAAACCAAGACTAATCAATGATTGCCATTTGAAAGGTTGATTTTTGGTATAATTACTGTCTACACAACTTCAGGAAGAAGCACTCAGCTCTGCAAATACATGCCCTCACCGGGACTAATTAAACGACTACTCCTACAAACAAATGAAATCTTCAGTAATAGAATCAATTGATTACCATTTGTAATCCTCACCGTATGATCCATAATTAAGATTGACTTTAGATTGTTAACCCATTAGGAATACAGTATACATTTCGCTTCCTTCATTCATTCTGCACACCTGCATCTGTTCATTTATTTGGAGTGCATCATCTATGGAATGTCACAAGTGCAAGTTTCTGAACAAAGACGGCGCCAAATTTTGTAAGAAATGTGGTTTGCAATTCGCTGTTTTATGCCCATAATGTAACACCACAAATACTCTTGACAGTAAATTTAAGCAGCAACTCTATTAAATATAAAGAAGGAGGAGTTATGTCTGCCAAATCAACAGGAAGCTTCACCGCTGGGAACTACGTTAAAGTGGCTGCTGCCCGGTATGGCGACCGGGAAGCATACTACTGCACAACAACGGGACGCCGCCTGACGTTTCGCCAGTTTAACAAGCGTGTCAATGGACTAGCCAATGGCCTGCTTTCCCTGGGAGTCAAGAAGGGTGATGTAACGGCCTTTCTCACAATGAACCGGATAGAGATCATAGAAACGTATGGAGCCCTCGGGAAGATCGGTTCCGTTGGCATTCCACTCAACTACCGCCTGTCACCTCTGGAAATCGCGGACCTTGTGAGCTTCTGCGATGCGGAAAATATCATCTTTGACCCTTTTTTTTCCGATATGATCAAGGATCTCAGGACCAAGCTTCCCAAGGTGAAGCGATTCATTGCCATGGGAGACAGTATTCCCGATTTTGCCATCTCCTACGAAGAGCTTGTTATGAAATCTCCGACCACAGAGCCCGATGTCGAAGTCTCCGATGAAGATCCGCAATATCTCAATCTCACGTCTGGGACAACAGGATTGCCCAAAGCCTATATGCTGTCACAGTACAATAATTGCGATGCGGGACCGATCCTTGCCTCTGCATTCGATATGAACCAACAGGATGTCATCATGACAGTTTTTCCGATGTTCGGCCGTGTGGGATACGCCTGGTTAGCAACAACACTCTTCACAGGTGCCCGGAACGTAATTCTCCAGTTTGATCTCAACAAGATTATGAGCGTGATCGAGCAGGAGAAGGTGACAATCTCCAACTGGGTCCCCACAATGGCGAGTTTCATCCTTGCCATGCCCGACCTCGATAAATACGATCTGAGTTCGCTTCGTGCCCTAGTGTTTGCCGCAGCACCTTTCCCGGTTGCTCTCCAGGAACAAGTAAAAAAACGAATCTGCCCCAATCTGTATGAATACTATGGCCTGCAGGAGACCGGGATTCTGGTCAGCATGGGACCTGAGGAAAAGAAGCGAAAGCCCGAGTCCGTCGGAACGCTGTATTTTGGAGCGGATGTCAGGGTTGTTGATGAGAAAGGCAAAGATGTACCTGTTGGCCAGGTTGGCGAAGTGATCGGCCGCGGCATAGCTGTAACAGCCTCGTATTTCAAAAATGAGGAGAAGACAAAGGAAGCCTTCAAAGATGGTTGGTTCCATACAGGCGACCTAGGGCGGTTCGATGAGGAAGGCTATCTCTTTCTGGCCGGTCGCAAGAAAGACATGATCATTTCCGGCGGTCAGAATGTCTTTGCCATTGAGGTGGAAGAAACCTATGCAAAACATCCGGCGATCCTTCAGTGCGCCGTTATCGGCCTTCCAGATGAAACATGGGGGGAGATGGTTGCCGCTGTCGTTGTGAAATTTCCCGGACAGGAAGTTACAGAGCAGGAGCTGATCGCCTTCGGACGAGAGCGTATTGCACACTTCAAGGTTCCCAAGAAGATCTTCTTTGCGGACAGCCTGCCGATGACACCGACGGGGAAGGTCACGAAATATGTGCTCGTGGAACGCTTCTCGAAGAAGTAATTCAATTGACGTTAACCAAAGTTAAGGTGGGACGGTCCGTATGAAACTCGAACCACAACATGAGAGTGTATTAAAAGGTGAGTCCGGTCAGGCACTCGCACTGGCGATGAAGACACTTGTTGATTACGGCGATGCGTTCGGTGCGAAGCGACTCGTACCGGTTACGAGCTGTCATGTGGCAGGCTCGTTTGGAATAGGAGCTTTCGCCGCATATTATAAAATTCTGGACCGTATGGTTGCCGATGGTTTGCGGGTGAAAGTGAAGACGACCGTGAACCCGCGTTCCGGCCATGATCAGAACTTGCTGACCCGGTTGCCTTTCAGTAAGCAGGAGCGGCTCGAGCGCACTCTAGACATCCTCGGTGTCACACCCAATTATTCCTGCGTGTGCTATGAGGGTGAGAACATTCCTGCTTTTGGTGATTATCTGGGATGGGCGGAGTCGTCGGCAGTTCAGTTTGCAAATTCAGTGCTGGGCGCGAGGTCAAACCGGAATTCGTGCCTTATTGATATCTGTTCGGCAGTAACTGGTGTCACTCCTGAATTCGGATATCTGCTTGATGAAAATCGCCAGGGTCGCCTACTCGTAAAGCTCAATGTAGAAAGGATGGATGCCGCCGCGCTCGGCTACATTCTCGGACGCACTGTAGTGAATCGTGTTCCTGTAATCGAGCACTATAATTTCAGCAGGATCGAACTTAAGAATATGGGTGGAGCGATGGCTGCTTCAGGTGCAGTGGCGCTCTTCCATGTTGAGGGAGTGACGCCTGAAGCTCTTGATTTAAAAACAGTATTCGGCGGTCCACCACCCGAAACGATAACCATCACACAGAAAGACCTTGACGCACTTCGTTTCAAACAACTTGAAACTGCTGGCATGGTGGTTTTTGGATGCCCGCAGATGACATACGACGAGGCGATGTTATTAGCACCGCATTTCGAAGGTAAGCAAGTTACACGGCGAACGTGGTTCTGTATGGTACCTGAATCTCTAAAAAGATTTAAGACAAGGAAAGAGTATTCTACACTGCTTGAGGCGGGCATTGAGATTAACGCTTACTGTCCACTGGCAGCGTTATCGTTCTATTTTGGTAAAAAACCAATTCTTACTTGTTCCGGTAAGCTGTATTACTATCTCGCGGGTACGGAATACGGAAATGTTGATGACTGCTTGCGCACGTGTGGGGTGAGGCCATGATAAAGCTTCGTGGGAAAGGTGTTGTAAAAGGAAGTGGAACAGGACCGGCAATGGTTACAAAAATGCCTATGAATTTTACAGCGGCGCTTAGCAAGCCTCACAATCTCATTCCGTGGAACAGGTCCGAGATAAGAGACCGTCACCATGAGCTTTTCAAGAAAAACATCCGAGGCACCGTGCTTGTGATCCCTGCATGCATAGGTTCAACTTACACCGGGATGATACTGCTTGAACTGATGTACCGACGAACTGCGCCTGCTGCTATTATTGCGCAGAATGCTGATACGCTGCTTGTTTCAGGTGCTATTCTGGCAGATGTCTGGTTCGAAAGTGGTATCCCGATTGTAGAATATGCATCGGACGATATCTACGAAAAAATCAGAAATGGCAACCGGGTCGAAGTTAATGGAGCGACGGGAGAAATAACGATTTTTTAGATTGTTAAAGGGTTAACGATGTCAGAAAAACAAACCACTGGTAAGTTAGAGCCGCTATTATTTGGACGAATGACACGTGTGCTTTTTGGAATCGGTACATTTATCTTGATTTGGGTTATCGGTGTGCACGACCTTACACCGGTTGGAACAGGTGTACTGGCATTTTTGGGCATATCTTTTTTCATCGGAGGGCTTGTGGCAAATCCTGGATGTGAACTTACTGCGATTCCCAATCTCTTCCTTTCTAAAAAGAACAAAATTCACACCAAGTGACTGATCTGGACGCCCTTGGACAGGGCTGAACATCATTTGAGTAAACGCTATGGGGGCCGCAATTAAAAACCCTCTCATAACACCTACCATTTCTATGACAACTCTGAGCCATTCTCTTTCGCATGCTAAGTGTAAGCGCTTTGATCTTCATCGAACTTGTAGATCACCACTTGAAATCTTGGATATTTAGAGAGAAATTGGTTACACGATTACAGGAAGTTATTCTTCAAGCGAAAGTAATAGATCATACTTCGTAGTGTGCGTATGCTCTAACAACCTTCTTATCCGAATTGAAATGGAACACTTCAGCTGCTAAGCCTCGTGCGCCCCTATAGTAGAGAGTAATACTGTTGATGCCTATCAAGGTTGAAATCAGCTCAAATCGTAGATCAGGATTCAGCTGTAATGCCTTCGCCCAGTAAGCACCAACTACTTCTTTACCTCTGAGCATACCCGATGGTTCTCCAGCAATCTTAATAATGGCGGGCGAGGACATCTCAAATTGATCAGAGTAGTGAGAAAGGATACGATCCAGGTCATGACTGTTCCATGACTCTATCCAATCGTTCGCGAAATGTTCAGCGAAGTCATTATCAGTCATTTTCTACTCATACGGATGATATTTTCCCAACAGTTTACTTTTTGCGGGCTTTGCCTGTAATGGATTCAATCTCTATTTGATATACCCGCGTCTTGCCCCCTACCTTTTCAATGAATTGTTGACCGGCTTCGAGATACTCGCCAGAGTATTTCTTCACTAATTCGAGTAATCCACGGTATTTCGCAGTCCCCGTCAACTCCTTCACTTCACCAAACACTATGGCACTTTCGTATTGCGTCTCAAATTTCTCCGCCATGATTTCTGTCTTGCCAACAACGCAAAAAGATATCCGTGCATTTCTGCCAAAATTATCTACCTTGTGCCCATCGGGTGCACAATGAAAATAGATCACCCCATCTGCATAACTATAACTCAACGGCACGCCATAAGGCTGGCCTTCCGGAGACACGGTAGATAAAACACCATACTCTCCATGCTGCAATATTCCTTTTGCTGCATCTTCCGATATAACTCGGTCCATCCGACGTATTTTCTTGCTCATGTCATCTCCCGATAATCCATCTTTCGACCAACAAGATATTGTTTTTCGCAAAATGGCCGAACGCTATGAGCGAACATTAATATGAAAGAATCTGAATAACCATTGAAACGAAAGAACCTTTATAGCTCCACGCCATCTACTCGTTGGACACAACACCAGCTAACGCTGGAGCTAAGGCGCGCGGTTTACCGCGATACCTTCAGCTCCTTGTTAGGCAGTTTAGTTATAATCAAGAATTGTCGTATGCTAGCCACAGTCGCGAAACTGCAAAGCACGAAATGTCCCTCACCTTCACAGGGTTTGAGTAGCAGAATCAATGGTAACGGCCATGGTGGCTCGCAGCCAATTGAACTTTTCCTTCATAAAGTCAAAATCAGGTCCGGATGTTATAAAGGCCGCCTTTCCCTTGATCAAGAAACCGGTACCAGCTCCACGCAATCCCTTAACCTTGCTGCTTCCCAAAGTAATCAGCACATTGGGGTTGTAAGCTACATTGGCCTCTGTTTTAAGCATATACCCTGCAGGAATGAACAAGCGTCCGTCTGATGATATTCTGATATAGCTATTCCAGGTGTTGACCATATGTGGTCCATCCTTTCCCAAGGTCGCAATTGCAACAACCCCATCCTGCTTCAGGATCTCCAATAGTGTTTCCGGAATCATCGTGACTACCTCCTTTTGTTTAGTGTGTTGTTATGCCTAACAATGTTTTTGTTATGTCACTCTTACGGAACGTTAGACTAATTCGCGGGTCCCTATTATTTAGAAACTGTAAAGAAATGTAGACAATAACTACACTTACTTTCAACCAGTAAATTACACTGTTGAAATAAACCCCTAATACATGAATTGTGGAGAATGAAACTATTTCTTGATGGATGCGTATAACGAAAATATTCATATGGAGGAATCCACGGACTCCTTCCTGGAATGTTGTTTTCTTAATCAAGCCATTAGTAAAGAATTTTAAGTGAAAATAAATAATAATTTCTCAGATGCACAATAACTTCGCAATCGCCTTTATGTTCGATATTTAGTGTAGTAGAATTTTACATAACCCCTTGGTCACTGAGCATCTGCTGGACCAACTCAATAAGATTTCCTGGATAAGCTTCTTTTTTGTCGCGTTGCTGAAGGCGAATAGCACCAGTAGGACACTTGTGCGCGCAAACACCACATCCAATACATGCCGCTGGAGATAATACGACTTCTTTTTGCTTATCGTCTATCTGAACGACCTCTAAAGCTTTCATAGGGCACCGCTTTGCGCATAATCCACACTGCTTGCACTTCTCTTGATCCAGATATGCGATATAGTTGGATCTCTGGTGTCCACGAGCCATCTGATCGGGCAAATGAAACTCAGCGGAAATGAAGGCACAGCAGCAGGAGCAGCAATTGCAGATGGTGTCGATTCCGGTTAAGGTGTTAGATGCCGCATGGACGAGGCCTTCACCTGCACAGCTTTGAGCGATCTCATGGGCTTCTTGTTTTGTGATTTCTTCTGCCAATCCATTCTCAATGAGATATCTGCCCATAATGTCGAAATGCAGGCATGTTCTTGTCGGATGTTTGCAGTTTTCCTCATCCGGGTCAAGGTTCTTTCTGTGACGGCATGAACATGTCGAGACGCATACAATTCTACTGGCATCGATAATAGCTGCGGTATCCTCGTAAGGCATGATCATCTGGCTATCTTCTAAAGCATTATTGATTGGTATGGTTCGAAGCCCTTTATGAGTGTGGCTGTGAACGATAGATGCCATGGACTCATCATAGTATTTGTTAAGAAGCGGGGAAATTTTCTTATTGAAGTCGTCGGTCTTTCCCGCATACCCCGGCATCCGGTAAAACCAGAAAAACGCATCATGGAGTGAATACCGGGACCCTTTAGAGCTTGTTATCTTCATCACGAGCCCTCTGCCCGCCAATGTGTCAAGGGATGCCCGCAATGCATTGATGTCCATATTTGTTGCTTCCTGTAGTTGTTCCAAGGTACTTGGAAAATGAGGAATCTTCAGAAGAAACTCCGCTTCTTCTGCTGTCATACGCAGCTTCATGAGGGGCAGGAGATATTTGGAATCCGGTAGGCCATATATCCACTTCTTCTGCTTTTCAATCAGCTGAAGATATGCTTTATTGTCACCCATTATGATCACCTCATTTTATCGTTTCCTAGTGGGATTTAATTCGTGATAAAGTTGTCATGTACCTTAGGTTGCTGATCCTTTGAACGCCACATAAACCATGTTGTTGCTCCTAGCATAGATGCCTTATCGATAACGTGAAAGCCAAAGCGCTCATAGAAATGAACATTCCGAGTTGTTCCTGTCTCAAGATAGCTGTTTTCCCTTTGCTCATCAACATATTCGCAGAAATGTTTCATCAATGTGCTCCCAATTCCTTGCCCTTGACTCTCTTGTCGAACTGCAAGGGGATCAAGATGCCAATGATCTTCTTTCGGATCGTGTTGAGCCCACATTCCGTGAAGCTTCATGCCCCTGGGCATGGTATCCTTCAGGACAAAAAGCATTGATGGAAGAATTTTCAGCTTTACGAGAGGTGATGGCTTGCATTGAGGCCATTGAACCATGCGCATCATCCCAACGATCTTCTTTCCATCTTTTGCCAATAGCACCTGGCCTGGCAGTCTATGAAACATGACTTTGAATACAGACTCTAGACGCTGTCGCTTCCCATGAAAAACTGCAACATTCTCAGGCAGATTGATCATAGCTTGGCTGGCTAAAAATGCTGCTTCAGCTAGGTCGTTTGGTTGTGCCTTAAGGATTGAGAGATCATTCATAGTATGAAATATGATCATAAGAGCTAGGATTTCTATGGTCGGAGAAGAAGATCCTTATTCCTTAAGGGACTCCTTCCTGAGGGCCAGCTTATCCACCTTGCCGCTACCAAGTAAGGGCAGCATATCGCGAATGATGAATCGTTTTGGGACCTTGAAATTGGCTATTCGCGACCGGCACAGCGCCTTTAGCTCTTCCGCGTTGATCATCTTGCCCGGCATCGGCATGACATAGGCCCATCCAACCTCCTGGTAGATCTCATCGGGCATGGCGATGACCGCCGCGAAAAGCACATTCTCATGCGATTCGAGCACGTCTTCGATCTCGCGCGGATAGACGTTCTCCCCGCCGGTCTTGAACATCTCGCTTACACGTCCGGAGATATAGATGTAGCCGCGCGCGTCGCGATAGGCAAGGTCCCCGGTGTAGTACCAGCCCTGATTGTCAATCACAGCAGCCGTGTCCTGAGGACGATTGAGGTAGCCCTTCATGAGGAACGGCCCGCGCAAGGCAATCTCACCGACCTGCCCATCCTGGAGTTCACGACGTTCGGTATCCACAATCTTAAGTTCGAAGGGTTCAGCGATAGCCCCAGCGCTTTTCATCTGAGTTTCGCTGTTATCTTCCGGCCGGGTATAGGTGATGAAGCCACAGACCTCCGTGCTGCCGTATCCCGTGATCATCGTCGCCCCTGTTTGCGAACAGATCTGGCAAAGGACGTCCATCATGACCTGAGGGGCCGCCGCCCCGGCCCAGATAAAGGCACGGAGGTTGCTGAAATCAGTGGTGAAGAACGCGGGATACTTAAACTCCAGCAGGTACATGACGGGGACCTGACCCAGCATAGTGATTTTTTCTTTCTCGATGATCCGCAGGGTCTCGCTGGCATCGAACTTATCCATGAGGACAAGGGTGCAACCTCCCATGATGCAGGCAAAGCCGATCTCCACATCAGCGGCAACGTGATTGATTGGGAAGTGCAGCAGACCACGGTCATCTTCCACCATACGAAACTTCTCAATTTCCACGCGGACGTTCTCCAAGATGCTCCTATGAGTATGCACTACGCCTTTGGGTTTACCCGTAGAGCCGGAGGTATATAAGATGAGCATTGCATCATCTGGCTGCACCTGGGCGGCCCGTCTCTCCATCTCGCTGTCCAACTCAGGACGATCAGAATGGACAAACTCAGCGTAACCTACTGTCCCTTCGATGGGTTCTCCAATGACCATCACCTTTTTGAGAAAGTCGAACTCTGCGCATACTGCACGAATCGTATCGCTCAGATCCTTATCCTGGTAACCACGAACAGCGACGAGTACCGATGGTCGACAGTCTGCGAGTTGGTAGCGTAGTTCTTCCAAGGTATACTTGGGGGTGAGTCCCAGCCACGTTGCCCCTATCTTGGCTGCTGCCATGTAGGTTATCGGAAATTCGGTGCGTGCCATGGACAGCAGGGCAATACAGTCCCCATGGCGCACACCGGTCTCCAGGAAGGCCTTGGCAGCCAGATCCATTTCCTGTTTGAATTGCCTCCAGGATAACCTCTCATCACCGAACACTATGGCCTCGTGGTCCGGTTTCGCTTGTGCCCATTTTTCCACGTAGTGCCATGTCAGATTCAATTGTTCCCAATCCATACGTCCCCCTTGTTATTTCAAACGTGCCGATATGCCCTCGGCTTGTGCATTCTCATCCTGCGCGTCTTCAAGCCTTGCATAACCTCGACTTATGGCCTTGCCTCCAGACGCGTTCTGCACCACGAAGAAGAGATCCTGCCCAGACGGATCGCGTCGGCGTTCGATGAGCTTTATCGTAATGTCTTCCCAGGGGAGCACCAATCCGCTGAAACGGCAGGATAGTGTTTTCAGGCACCGCGGATCGGCACCAGCTTCCCGGTTGATAATCTCCCTCACTGCCAGCGCGAGGGTGGCCGTGCCCTGGAGAATAATATTCGGCAACCCCAAGGCATGGGCGAACTGCACGGAGGTATGGATAGGGAAGAAAATATTGGTACACCCGTCGTAGATAAAGGGAGCCAGAGGATCTATATGGATACCTGCTTCCCAAATCGCTGTCGTGTCGGACTGTGGCTGCGGTACCATGGGGATGTCCTGCTCCCCTTGTCCTGCGGAGCTACAAGATACGCCCCGGATCATACCTCCGTTATGCTCAGTGAAGACCAGATTGCCTGTGGAATCGAAGGCATCAAAGCGGATGACTGTATGGGTGCCTGCCCGGTGGGGCAGGATGGCGGCGATCCTGCCCTGGATTGTGAGTTCGTCCCCTGGCCTGAGGGGACGATGAAAACAAAGGTGTTCCGTATAGTGTACCAGCGATAGTAGGGCCTCCAGTGGAAATCCGGTATCAGGGATGAAATCCTGTAAATGTTCAAGGATAGGCCAGGTAAGGGCCACGGCCTGCATGGGGGGAGCAGTGATACCGCCAATGCGTTCATCATCAAAATACCACGGATTATTATCCTGAATGGCGGCCGCGTAGTTCATGCTCTGGCGCCAAGTGAGGGAGCAGCGGTACTCTTTCAGTCTGGTTCCAACGAATGAGGGATCGATCTCCATCCTGTATCTCCTAACCCATTGATTTATATTAAATAATGATTATTGCATTTTCACGTCTACAAATGGTTTTGTGCAAACTGGATCAAAAACCAAGAGAGAAATTCCGCATCCAAATAGACCTTTCCTGCCTTTATAGCAAGCCTCAAAGTACTATCTCGCTTCCTTCGTAAAAGTATCGTTTTTTGATTAATCTCCTCGGGTTGTTCAAAATCTCGGGATCAAACCCCAGCTTGTTACCCCCGACTGAGCGCCTGTTCCTTGGCCAAAAAGCCTGTACAATCCTGTACAATGTATAATTACCACACGTCACATAACGGGTACTATGTAAACTACTGCAATATCTTTAGATTTTTTGTGTGTCGATATCGCTGCTAGCACTCTTACTATGCCAATTACTGGTACTTTCAGGATTGTCACGTCTCTGGTTTTCCATCTTCTGGTCTCACGAATTCAATTTTAATCGTGTGGTCCACTGGCTCACCATCTGGCCCCAAATGTTGGGTCTTATCCGTAACCTTGCCATCAAGGCGCTCAATGATCTCTTTAAAGTAAGCCGCATTACCTTTTATAGCCTGCTTTGCAGCGGCAATGGCTAAAAGTTCACGGATTGGCTTCTTACTCGATTCGTCAATACCATCCAGTACTTTTCTGATTTCACTTGTAAGTGACACCGAACCCTTCGGCCTTCCATTCTTTTTGGGCTGGTATTCCGATGAGAATTGCTTGAGATTCTTTCGCGAATTTTCATTATACATATGTCGTTTTCCCCTCGTTTTTTACGAGAATTGGTTTTCCCCCCGTGAAGTCCTTCCATCTTTGAAGGGTAACGGCCACATAAGCTGGATCAAGTTCCATGCTATAACAGATCCTGTTTGTTTGCTCGCAGGCGATCAGTGTGGAACCAGAGCCGAGAAATAAATCCATTACTATACCGTCCCGGGGAGAACTGTTTTCGATACCCTTCGCACATAATTCAACTGGCTTCATAGTGGGATGTAAATCGTTCACTCTTGGCTTATTCACAAACCAGACGTCTCCCTGATCCCGAGCGCCGCACCAGTGATGCTCGCCGCTTTCTTTCCAACCGTAAAGGATCGGCTCATACTGCCGCTGGTAGTCCGATCGTCCCATCGTGAATGTGTTCTTCGCCCAGATGATAAAAGTGGACCAGTGACCACCGGCCTCACGGAAGGACGTCTGTAAAGTGTGTAGTTCGGAAGAGGACATGCAAATATACACAGCGCCATTGGTCACCATAAGCATGTTCACGCATGCATCATAAAGAAATCGCTCGAAGTCTTTACCCAGATTGTCATTTTCAATCTTGCGCTTGTTGCCTCGCAATGTGTCCTTCATGGACGAGCCGTAGTTTACGTTGTAAGGCGGATCGGTAAAGACCATGTCTGCCCTTTGTTCGCCCATAAGGGCGGCCACGTCCTCTTTTCTCGTAGAGTTCCCACACATGAGCCGATGCTGGCCTAACTGCCATATCTGCCCCAGAGCCGTACCCCACTCCACTTGCAGCTCTGCTGCCCGGTCTATCTGGGGCTCGTCTTCGATGATCTCCGGTTTCTCTATCAGCCAGTATTCCGGCAATTCAATGCCCCAGTCCTCAAGGGGCAGGTCGGCCCATTCGTTGGCCAGTATCGAGAAGTCCCATTCACCGAAGGTACCATTGTCCCGGATGATGATTGCCTTCTCTAGATCCTCGGTCAACCCCTTCATGATAATCACCGGCACTTCAGAATACTTTAACTTCTTCGCTGCCAGGTAACGCATGTTGCCGCCCAGGATCACCAGTTTGCCTGTGCGATCGGAGCAGAGCAGCGGACGCGCCCGGAAAAGGTCCGGGGAGTCCTGGAGGGATTTGACCAGTCGATTGAAGGCCGCGTCTTTGATAAGGCGAGGGTTCTTTTCATTTAGATGCACCTGGCTGATGGGAATTGTCTCTATTTTATAAGTATCTTTCATTGGCCACCCTCTCGAAAAGTAAAATCAAACCCTCAAAATTTATACACCGCATACCGCCTCATGTTCTATGGCCATCGCCATTCCGACGCAGACAGATCTCCATACATACTTACCGGAAGAAATTGAAAAACGTCGGGAGTCTGTAAAATATTTTTGAAACCATTATTCTTCATCGCGTCTCCCTTTAAACATGTCACCATACATGGCTGGCATCATTAACCTCCGTTCTCCTGTATTCCCTCCAAGGTGTCCCCAAAAATGTCCCCACTTTTTGAACACGACTTAACCTGATAAAATTGATCATAAAAAGAGCCATTTTTTTGTTTTTCTTATATATAAGGATATAAATTTATAAATCTCTCCCTCTCTAATAAAGGAAACGCAAAAAATCGTGTATAACAATACAATAACCTTATGTTTTTGACGTTTTCAAAAGGCGATTATGCTCTACTTGACAGAAAGGGGGTTAAGGTTAATCCCCTTCAAAACCAAAGGGGACGCTGTAAAACAGCCATACTATTAACGGTTTTACTATGTATTATATTCCAATGGTGCATCTTCAGCTTTAGCGAGTTCGATATTTTTAACTTTAACCATTTCCAATGTTTTGCGGTGGAATTGCCAACAAAAATCAATATGATAGGTTTTCTCAAAAACATCTTTATAATCGATCACCCCAGAACAGAACAGGTTATTTGTTCCAGCAAAAACCATATTCGATTCATTGGCGCGAATATAGAAATTTACAATTATCTCACACGTATCATCACTTCCGATAAAATGATTAAAATTAGTTTCATTTCCCCTATCACTAACATCGGTGGTAGTTGTCAGCACAACAGAAGTGGAAATATTTTCAAGCATGGCGGCTGTTTTTCCTCGGTTATAAATCACCACTTTCATTTCACTGAATTTGTCATCGGGACTATTGGATGGACGTATCCCGTATGGCAAACCAACACCCTCCACTATATAAGCTCTTTCAATTGCCAGAAGTCTATCGGCACTATCCTTAGCGGCATTAGCGGCTGTTTCGGTAGCTTTTACGGTTTTCGAAAAGAAATAGATTTGAACCAAAATAGCTATGAACTGGAGAAATGCGACAACAACAAGATACCAAGTATATTTCGCAATTTCATCCTCAAACGTAACATTTTGAATATGGTTACATTCGTTATGGGGAGCACCTTGTTGGGCATGGTTGGGGTTTGGTATGCTATTTATAGAAATAGGTTTATCGGATTCTTGATTATGATTATTAGTTGCATTGTTTTTCTTATCGAATTGATAGGATGGTTGTGAATACGTACTTATTACTACAACAAGAAATGTTATCAGGAAAGGTAATATGATTATTTTGCGCATACTTGACACCCGAGGATTGCAGTGTCGAATATATCAGAATTTCTCCTGTTATTATAGCGAAATTCAAACTCGTAAATATATAATTGTAAATACTTTTTGCTGACTTTATGGAATGTGCCAAAGATACCACGCTTAATCATAGACCAGAAACCATCAATGGTAGCTGTATGAACCGAACCAACAACATATTCGCCCTTAGCATGATGGACAACGCCATGATTGAACCATCTTCCAAGATAACGATAACCAGAATTATCGTCAGTAGAAACCAAGCTAACTCTATCAGATACCGTCTGCCTTACAAAGTTATCCAAGGTTGGAGTGTCAACACTTTCAATAACTTTTGCGACAACCTTACCTTTACGGCTCACAGCGCCGATTATAGGGGTTTTGCCGACTGTCCCGCGTCCTCCACCTGTACGCTTGTCTTTATGTTTGTTTTTCTCTTTCCCGCCCACATAGGTTTCGTCAACTTCCACGAATCCAATAAGTTTACGGAACTCAACATTGCCAAGCCCCGCCCTGATTCTATGGCACATATACCAAGCCGTTCTATACGATCCAGTTCCGATCATTCTATGAATCTGCAATGCGCTCATTCCCTTCTTACTACTCAACATGAGATAGATAACCTTAAACCAAGTGCAGAGCGGATAATTGGTGTTTTCAAAGATAGTGCCGACAAGTACGGAAAAGCGATAACCCTTTGTCGCGCAATCATGGCATTGCCAATGATATTCGCGGGTAAGTTCATAAACATTTTCATTTCCACAACGAGGACACTTAACTTTTTCAGGCCAACGATGAGACATAAGATATTTTTTGCAAGCGTCTTCATCAGGAAACATGTCCTCAAACTCTTTGAATGTCATGGACTTAACTGGTTTCATAATGCGCTCCTTGACTTAAGTTGGCTATATAATAACACCAAATATAGCTTCTGTCAAGTAGTGATTAATCGCCTATCGAAAAGGTCTTATTCCCCCTGTTCCAGAGAATTTCCCTCCCAGCAGACAGGTTTTTCAGTGCTTGTGTAAAAGACCATAATCCAGTGCGCTCAACATGGACTGCCTTCTTCAAATCTCGTTCGCTTTTTGCACCTGTCCGCAATATTCGCCTGATCTTCTCTTCAACCTTGGCGACTGCCGAATCCGCATCGATCGGATCGTGAAGACGCCTGACAGCCAACTGCCAATCCATCAACCGTGTTACTCTATCCACGATGTCATCATCGACAATTTCCTTACGTTCATTTGCTGCCAGCAGTGCCATGAATCGCAGGGCATATACATCAAGCCGTTTCGTATGAACGGACTTTTCCAGATTCATATACCAGTAATCGTAGGCCTCCCGGCCTTGCCATGACAGATCAAGTTCTCTGCTGCGGCCGACAAAGGCTAGGACTTCTGCAAGGTCTCTTTTCAAGAAGTGTTTTTCATTGTCTGGAATCTTTGCAGGAAACGAGAAGCGTCGCTCCCCTTGACCGGGTACAAGGAAAAGCCTGTTGTTGAATCCTATGTCGGTAAATGCCGCGTCCCAACACCGTTCATAGGTGCTGACGGTCGACGCAGCTAAAATGCAGAGGTGGGCATTGTGTATAGAAATCTCACTATTCTTGGTGCGGCTCTCGTAACGGTCGCTTTCAAATAGTGTATTGATGCAGGGCAGGAGTACCGACGCCTCGATTTTGCACTTCGAAATAAGCTGTTTCAGTTCATCCAGAACTAATAAGAGACGGAATGGACCGTCGCCTTCGATGCTCTTGATCCTTTCCTGCAATCCCTCCGCCGATCCGACACCAAAGCAGACATTGAAATTAGTTAGCGCCTCCCGGAAAAATTCAACGGCCTTGTTTATACCGGTGCTTTTCCGGTCGTCGGCGGACTCACCCAGGAGTATCAGGAAAAGCCTCGTTTGCGGCCTCAGTTCCGTCGCCATCGTCAATGCTCCGGAAAGGACAGATCCCAGGCAGGTAAGAAAGGACAGATAGAGAAAATGTTTCGGCACTTCCAGATAGTCGCCGTAAAGATTCGCAAATTTACCGGCAACTCCGCCCATAATATCGGAGGGGAAAGCTAAGGACTCTTCTACCTGCTTCATCTCACCTGATTTCGCTTCCGGCCCAGCATTTGCCTCTACCCGCTGCCTATTTGTACCTTGGTTGCTAGCCCGATAGGTTTCTGTTGTATTTTCTATCGCTCTCATGATTGTCGACTGCCCATAGGTCTGACCATTGGAGAAATGTTTCTTGTCCCACTTCTCACGGAATAGTCCGGATGAACGGAAGGCAGCGTCTATCAGGTTAGGATCATTGTTTAACCAGAAGGCAAGATGACAACATAGGGCAAGATCCGCTTCGGATTGTGATGGATGATCTGTCCAAACACCCTGGTATAGAGATTTGATCTTATCACCGGTCTTCGCTGCAAAAGCCTGTTGTAAACGGGCCTGTACACTCTCCCCGGAACGGGCCATTACTTCCGGACTTTTGTCTTGCCCCTTATCTTCAAAGATTTTTCGATGCAGAGCTAAGACAGCGTCCGTTCTCTCCTGTATGTCCTCAGGCGTGCCTGGGATACGGTGGCCGGTTACGGTCAGGTAACGCCCGGATTCGTAAATCTCAATGTCACCCTTCTTACGTCCTTTGGGTGGGAGTGTAACGTTCTTGACAAAAATCCTTATCCCGTGACCGGATGGTGAAGCCTCTGTGTAAGAACTAATCCCATCTATGATCTCTCTTGCCCATGGTAGAATGACGTCGTCGAAGGCAGGGCAACGGCAATGATCGAGATCGATCCCCACAAAAGGATCGTTCGGGGTGAGCACAAAGCCGATTCCATCAAAACCCGCGCCGTTATTCAAGGCGGATTCCACAGTTTGATAATCCATCCATGTCGCAGGATCGTTCGTCTTGGCATACTGCCCATTGGCCTGATAGGGCACTTTCGTCTCCTTGCCATCTCGGACTTCTTTCCGCCAGCAAAGCCATTGAGGTACATCCTTCAGTATGGCAGGGATACCGCTTGTATTTAGATTAAGTTTCATATGCGTCCTTGATCAATCTCTGTGTCTTTCTGCTCCTGAGCAGGTACATGCATTTCTGTGACGCGCGTGACCTTGAAGGTCGCCTCCCCAAACTCCTGGGCAAGAAAGCCGGTGAATATCCTGGCGATGTCATGTCCTATTTCGGTGGTGGCATCAACGGTGCAGAAGTGCTTCTCTGGATCCAGATGGAATGAGGCGTCAAGCTGCACTGCGGAGCGGCCATGGAGACTCTCAGCGGCCAGCACGGCAAACAGCAGCGAACCTTTAATCTCCTCTGAAGGAATGTTTACATCAAATCTGAAATGATAAGTCTCTTTGCTCATGGTTCGATCTCCGTTCTCTAGTTGATGGGCCATTGGAGGGTTTACCCGGGGCCGGTGACATCATCAGTCTCGATGAGGTCGTCTCCGCATCCGGTTCATTTATCGCCTACTGATACTTACCGGAAGCATCGCCAAAGTGTCGGACGATCACAAATATTCTCTGAGACCCGCCTCCTTAAGGATCGCCCGCAATTTCTTGATGAGCCCGTAAAGTGTTGCCCTCGGGATACCGATGCCGCGGGAGATCTCCGTAATAGTGTCCGTCTCGAGGCGTTTGCAGAGTATGCGAAGTTCCGGCGGGAGACTCTTCAGTACCTTGTTCAATTCGATAGAGAGATTGCGCACCTCGGCCGATGAAAGAGAGAGTCTGCCGGTGCGGCCCAGGTACGCTTCCTGGTCGAAGACTTCTATTTTTTCGATTTCCTCACCATCTTCACCCTCGATCTGGTCGTTGAGCGAAAAAGTACATCGGCGATAATCACGGACCTCTGCTTTTTGTGCTTCAATGAGGTTCGCGATCTTGTGCTTCACCACGCGGTCAATGAAGGTCTTGCGCTTGGCGTATTCTGAATTATACTTGGGTAGGCGCTGGAGCAGGTCGATAATCAGTTCCTGCTCCAGGTCCCGGCGGTTGTAGCCCCTAAAACCCGCCTTTCCAACCAGTTGTCTTGCTCTATACTTGATGAGTCGAATGGC
>JBEKJA010000008.1:0-19640 GCA_050011475.1 Syntrophales bacterium | reverse complement strand
GGCCTTATAAACCTCTTGCGCTTGAGCCGACAGCTTTATGCCTTCATTATGCCCAGGAAATCTTTGAAGGAATGAAGGCATACCGCGGGAAAAATGGTGAGATTTACCTCTTTCGTCCATATGAGAACGCGAAGCGGTTGAATACTTCGGCGGAGCGTCTTTGCATGCCGGCAATCAATGAGGATCTATTTGTCAAAGGGATCAGGAAACTCGTTCTTTTGGAGCAGGACTGGATTCCGCGCGGCCGGGGAACATCCCTTTATATCCGTCCGACGATGATTGCCACAGAAGCCGTGCTTGGTGTTCAGGCGTCTTCGGAGTACCTTTTCTTTGTCGTGGTCGGACCTGTCGGCGCGTATTATCCTGAAGGTTTCAGCCCGACGAAAATCTATGTCATGGAAGATTTTGCCCGTACCGTACCGGGAGGAACAGGGTACTGCAAGGCCGCCGGCAACTATGCGGCAAGCCTGGCTGCCAGCCAGTTTGCTCACAGCCTGGGCTATACGCAGGTTCTTTGGCTTGATGCCATTCATCGGAAATATGCGGAGGAAGTCGGGACAAGCAACATCTTTTTTCAGATAGACGGCACGCTCATCACACCTCCGCTTGGAGGGACCATTCTGCCCGGCGTGACCCGCGATTCCGTCCTTAGGCTCGCCCGTCACTGGGGTATGCCCGTGGAAGAGCGTCTGATTTCAATGGATGAAATTCTTGCGGCGCAAGCCAGTGGGCGGCTCCACGATGTGTTTGCCTCGGGGACGGCGGCTGTTGTATCTCCCATCGGGATGTTCTATTACAGGGGCGATGAATACCTGATCAATGGAGGGAAAGTGGGAGAGCTCACGGAACGCCTCTACAACGAGATCCTTAAAATTCAATATGGCGAAGCAGATGATCCATTTGGATGGAGGATTGAGATAGCATCTCCGTCCTCCTAAAGAGGGAGATATTCGCCTTGATTTCAGCACTTGGCAACTCCATCCACAAAATTGTGGACAAGCATGTGGACAGCATTGTGGATAGCTTTAGTAAATCCACTGAAGACGCCATCTTGTACCTCATTGCCCAAGGTTTAAGCATGGCTGATAAGTTAATATAATCAGTTAGTTAAAAAAGTAACGAAGTTTTTCCACTATTTATTGATCTTGCTAAAGGCTCTCGTTCAACGTTCAGAAAAAAGTATGCCACTCAAACTTGGGCATCATAATAAAATTTAACCGGGGAAAAACAGGATGTTCGATAGGATGATTTCATATTTTCAAGGCAGGTGGTTTGGAATAGTTGCTGCATGGCTGATATCTTTATCCGTCTTTTCCATTGGCGCGAATACATTAATGGCGACACCTTCTCAGCCGGCATTAAATGAGCTGCTTGCCCGAATGCAGGGGGCCTATGAGCAAACCAGGGATTTTCAAGCCTACTTTGTCCAGGAAGTTTCGATCAAGTCCGTAAAGCGAACTGACAGGGAAGAGGGGACTGTGTATTTCAAGAATCCCCATCAAACCAGGTGGGATTATGAGAAACCCAGGGGGAAAAAGCTTGTGGTATCGGCGAAGAAAGCATGGCTGTACGTTCCGGAGGATAAGATCGTATACGTACAGAATGCTGAAGGTTTCCTCCGTTCGAAGCTGGCAGTCCGATTTCTCTCCGGAATTGGTAAACTCCGTGAAGACTTCAATATAGAATACGCCCTTTCACCTATATCGGATCAGGGATCCTCATATCTCCTGATTCTCACTCCAAAAGATACCCGTGAACTGACCAAAAAGCTTTATCTTTCCGTCGATGCCGGTACCTTGCAGATCGTTGCCTGCCGGTTTACCGATTCCTATGGAAATGAAACGAAGATTCGATTCACGCAGGCCAGGATCAACCAGGGACTTCCTGATTCATTATTCACATTCAAACCGCCACTGAGAGTGGATATCGTCGACATACCTCAATAGTGTCCATTCGGAAACTTTGGGTGAGATACTATGAAGTTTCCATAAACAGTGAATCAGCTATGTCCGGTAGGGTCAATGCCATGTATTCATTTGGATTTAAGAATCTGTTGAAAAAATCAAAAGAGGATATTCTCTCCCTAGAGTGGTTGGAAATGAACGGTCTGGGCGGATATGCTTCCGGTACACCCCTGGATTGCCATACCCGTCGGTATCATGGATTGCTGGTTGCGTTCCTGGCAGAGCCGTCAGGCCGTTTCACCCTGTTATCCAAATTCGAGGACTCACTCCGCCTGGAAGACCGGGAATATTTTTTCTCATGCCATCAATACCCGGGTTTCTTTTTCCCCGAAAAGGATCTGTTGGAAAGAGACTTTTTCCTGAGTGAATATCCGGTGTTCCATTACAAAAACAAAAACGTGCAGATCCGCAAATCCCTGATGATGGTCTATGGTGAAAACCGGATCCTCATTCGCTATGAGCTGCCTGAATGTCTGGATGGGGCTGTACTGCGCCTGAAGCCGCTGCTGGCCTTCCGAAACCATCATTCGCTATGTCATCGTAATAATTATCTTAGAAATTCAGTAGTCCTGGTCAAGGGTGGATTTCTTGCAGCTCCATATGATGGCATGCCGTCACTGATCTTTCAGGCCAGCAGGAAAGCCAGTTTCATTCATGATCCCGCTTGGCTGGAAAGGTTTGAGTACCCGGAAGAACGAAAAAGGGGATATGACTGGCATGAGGACCTGTTTCAACCCGGGATCTGGGAGATCCCCATCCGGGAAGGTCAGGAAGTTATTATCTCGGTTGGACTGTCCCACTATGCCGGTCCGCTTAGAAACCTGTGGGCGAAGGAGGAAAAGCGCCGCAGCAAGGCAATTGCCCATCACCGTTCACTTGCTGCCGGATGGAAGAATGAGGAGGAAACGGACATCATCGAAAGGCTTTTCCAGGCGGCCGACGATTTCATGGTAGCCCGAACAGATGGAAAGTCTGCTATTATCGCAGGATACCCATGGTTTGACCAATGGGGACGGGATACGTTGATTGCTCTGCCAGGCTTGACCTTTTGTACTGGAAGAACTGAGGCGGGAATTGCCATCCTTAACGAAATGGCTTGCAATGAGAGGGATGGATTGTTTCCCAATTTCTTTAGCCCTGATGGGCGTCCGTCCAGCTATAATTCCGTTGATACGCCGCTATGGTATTTCTGGGCCATCCAGCAGATGCTGAATTATACCGGACAAATCAACCTTGTTCGGGATGTCCATTGGCCGGTCATGAAAAATATTCTAAGGCGCTTCATTACCGGAACCGCTTTTGAAATAGCCATGCAGGCGGACGGTCTGCTTCAGGCTGGCACATCCAGTACCAATCTAACGTGGATGGATGCAATGGTCCATGGCCGGCCGATAACCCCTCGATGGGGATGTCCGGTTGAAATCAACGCATTATGGTATAATGCGTTATGCTTCGCCAGGGAAATGGCCGGGACATTTGATGATCATGAAATGGAATTCGAGATGATCATAGGGACACTGCGACAGGCATTTCAGGCTGTTTACTGGATACCGGAAAAAGGGTACCTCGGTGATGTATTTACCGATGGCCGCCTGGATCATGCCATCAGGCCGAATCAGATCCTTGCGGTGTCTCTTCCGCACACTCCCCTCGAGCCCCATCAGCAGGAATCCATTGTCCGGGCTGTTGAAAAGTATTTGCTCACCCCGGTTGGGTTGAGGACCCTTGCACAGGAAGATCCGAATTATTCCGGCCGCTACGAGGGGGATTCGGCTTCACGAGATAGTGCATATCACCAGGGCACCGTTTGGCCATGGTTAATGGGTCATTATGGTGAAGCTTATCTGCGTATTTCTCCGGACCGGACAGCAGCCGGAAGTGTCCTTGCCCGATGGATGGTTTCGTTTCTCCAACGGCATCTGCCGGAAGCCGGTATTGGAACCATCTCAGAAGTTTTTGACGGGAGCAGGCCCCACCGTGCGGGAGGATGTATAGCCCAGGCCTGGAGTGTTGCCGAGCTGGTGCGCTTGAGTACCATATTGATGCAGAACACTGTGACCCCATGAAGACCACAAAACGTATTCTTATGTTCGGCTGGGAATATCCGCCCCATATAAGCGGCGGGCTGGGAACGGCTTGCTCCGGTCTTACTGCCGCCTTGAGCGATCTGGGCCATGATGTTCTGTTTATTGCACCGCACCTGCCAGAAGCGTCAACCTGCGGTACGGTGAAAACCATTTCCCTGTCCGGTACGAAGCCGTCTGTTGAAGCTGCGGGCGGGCAGTCATGCACCGTAAAGCCTGAAGAAGAGGAAATTCTTATCCACCGTTTCGAGTCGCATACCGTAACCTCGCTTCTCACCCCTTATCTATCGGAGCGATTGTATGAAGAAAAGCTATCGGATTTATCCGACCTCAATGGCGATGGGCAGCAAATCGTATCAGACGTCCCACCATTGGCGGGAGGATATGGTTCGGATTTGATCTCGGAGGTAATACGTTACTCCAGGGCGGCGGCCGAGATTGCCGGGATGGAGCATTTCGATATCATCCATGGCCATGACTGGATGAGCATACTGGCAGGGTTGGAAGCGCGCCGCATCAGCGGCAAGCCTTTTATTCTTCATATCCACGCTCTTGAATGGGACAGAGCGGGCGATAACTATGACCCGGTCATTTTTGATATGGAGCGTTATGGAATGGCCCAGGCGGATCATATTGTGTCAGTCAGTTATTATACGAAGGATATCATGTGCGAAAAGTATGGCATCGAACCGGCAAAAATCACCGTGGTGCACAATGCGATCAACCGCCGCGATAGGAGTACGTTGCAGCGGCAGGCAGGGAGTTCCAATCGGAAGGTTGTCCTTTTCCTGGGACGGATCACATACCAGAAAGGGCCGTAGTATTTTGTGGAGGCTGCCGCCAAGGTGAAGGAAGTTTTTCCCGATGTCCGATTTGTCATGGCTGGAGAGGGAGATATGGTTCCCGGTATCAAGACGCTGGTATCGGAGCTTGGTCTGGAAGACTGTTTTACCTTTACTGGATTCCTTAATGGCCGGGAGGTTGAGCAAATATTCGCCATGAGCGACCTGTATATCATGCCAAGCGTATCCGAACCGTTTGGACTGGCACCGCTGGAAGCTATTGCCTGTGATGTCCCCGTTATCATTTCACGGCAATCCGGTGTTTCCGAGGTTCTTCAACATGTCCTGAAGGTGGATTATTGGGATATAGATGACCTTGCATATAAAATAATCGCTGTTCTCACCCATTCAGACCTCGCCAATCAGATTGTCGAACGTTCCCGAAAAGAAATTTGGACTCTTCAATGGAAAAAAGCGGCATTGCGAATCACGGATCTATACCGGCGTCTTACCGATCAGCCGGGTCCGACAATCACCGGTACCAATCCCTGACGCTTGACAGCTTCAAGGGGAAATGCCATATAAATTGCGATTTTTACACAACATCTGCGAGGGATAATGTCCATGAAAGAAAGCAAACGCAGCGGTTATCTTTTCGAAGTAAGCTGGGAGGTCTGCAACAAGGTCGGTGGAATCTACACGGTAGTTACAAGCAAGGCACGGCAGGCCGCAAAAACTTTCGGAGATCAATATATTCTCATAGGGCCGGACCTGAAGACGAACCTCGAGTTTGAAGAAACCGATGAAGAATTCTGGGGGGAGATCAGGGAGGGTACAGCCATCAAAGACATCCCCTGCCGGTTTGGAAGATGGAACATTCCCGGCAAGCCAAGGGTGATTCTCGCAAGCTTTGGAAAAAAGTATGACAAGGATCAGCTTCTATTTCAGATCTGGGAAGCCTATGGTGTGGATTCCATAGCCGGAGGCTGGGACTATGTTGAGCCGGTCATGTTCAGTTGGGCCTGCGGAGAAGTCATTGAGACAATTTACAATCTCAAGATAAGAGCCCAGGGGCTTCCCACCGTGGCTCAATTCCATGAATGGATGTGCGGGGCAGGGCTCCTGTATCTCAAGAAATATGTTCCGGAAGTCGGGACGGTTTTTACAACGCATGCGACAATCCTCGGCCGAACCCTCGCCGGGGCCGGTGTGGACATTTATGCTGAAATGGAAAGGATTTCCCCTCAGCGGGAAGCGAGTGCGCATAATATTGCCGCCAAGTACTCCATGGAAGCGGCATCGGCCAGAGAGGCGGATTGCCTTACCACGGTAAGTGAAATTACCGCGTTGGAAGTCAAGAATTTTCTGGGTAGGAATCCAGACTTTGTCACTCCCAACGGCCTTGATATCGAGACAATACCCGACTTTTCCAATCAACGGGATGCGGCATTGAAATTAAGGCAGCGTCTCCTGGGGGCGGCATCGAAATTTCTCGGCCGCAGTATGCCGAGTAATACGAAGATCGTTGCCATTTCAGGAAGGTATGAGTTTCATAACAAAGGAATCGATATCTTTCTCGATGCCCTCGGGAAGCTGGATAAAGAGATGTCCTCCGACGAGACGATACTGGCCTGGCTTTTTGTTCTCGGGGGACACACTGACCTGATTCCGTCTCTGCAAAGCGATACGATGGTCAAGGTGGAATCAGCAGCCCCCCCCATCGCCACACATCGTCTTCAGTATGAGTCATCGGATCCGATCCTGCAGACATGCAGTCGGCTCGGACTGAAGAATCTGCCTCAGAACCGCGTTCAGGTCATCTTCATTCCCGCTTATCTCAATGGCTATGACGGATTAATCAATATGCCTTATTATGACGCCCTTATGGGATGTGACCTTGGCGTGTTTCCTTCATACTATGAGCCTTGGGGATATACCCCCCTGGAGAGTGCCGCATATGCGGTACCGACGATTACAACGGACCAGGCCGGATTCGGTCTATGGGTGCAGCATAAGGTTGGAAATAATGGCGGTGTCATGCTGATCGACAGAAAAAACCGAAACCTGGCTGCCATCGAGGAGAACCTCTATCAAGTTTTTGAAAATTTCCTTTCCTGGACCGATCAGGAAGAGCAATCTAGGCGTGAAACGGCAAGAATGGTTGCCGGCCAGGCAGGATGGAAGGATTTTTTCAAGGAATATCTCCTTGCCTATGCAATGGCCCGCGAGGTGGCGCACGATCGGATCGAGAAGCTGGCCCTGCCCGAATTAAGGCTGGAAACCAGAAAAACGTATACCGGAGCGGTCTCGACACAGCCGCACTTCAGAAGTTTCACCGCTGTATCCAATCTTCCCGCTTCCATCTCGAGACTTCGAGAACTGGCCTATAATCTCTGGTGGGCCTGGAATCCCAAAATTCTGGATATTTACGCAATTCTTAACACAAAAATCTGGCCGGAGATGCGAAGCAACCCGGTCCGGATGCTTGAAATGATTTCCGCCGATAAACTTACCGAGGCCGCTGCCAACAAAAGTTATCTGCAATTATATGGACAGGCGATGAACCAGTTCGATGCATACATGGATAACCGGGCTCTATCGGACAAAGTCCCAAATGGCAACGGTATCAAATGGACATCGCCGGTAGCCTATTTCTGCACGGAGTATGGTATTCATGAGTCCCTTCCCATATATTCGGGCGGCTTGGGCACGCTTGCCGGAGATTATCTTAAGACGGCAAGTGATGAGAACATGTCCTTGGTCGGCATAGGGCTCCTGTATAAAAACGGTTATTTTCAGCAGGTCATTGATAAAAATGGCATCCAGACAGCTGAATATCCGGAAAATGATTTTTCGCGGATGCCTTTACAGATCGTTCAGGACGATCGGGGCAATGAGGTCCAGATCTCGCTCGAACTTCCCGGAAGAACGCTTTATGCAACCATATGGGAGGTCAAGGTTGGGCGCGTGTCTCTGTATCTTCTGAACTCCGATGTTCCGCAGAATACCGCTCAGGACAGAAGAATTACATCCTGTCTTTACTGCAGCGATCAAAGGATACGTATCGAACAGGAGATCCTTCTTGGAATGGGCGGCATCAAGGTTCTCAAGAAACTCGGAATACGGCCGTCTGCTTATCACATCAACGAGGGTCATTCCGCTTTTCTAGTGTTTCAGCGAATATTAGACCTGATGTCCGAGGACGGGTTATCCCTTGACGAAGCCATTGAGGTGATACACGGAAGTACGGTCTTCACGACACACACTCCCGTTGAAGCCGGGAATGAGCGGTTCGGCCGGGATCTCATGGAGCACTACTTCGCCGGTTTCATAAAACGCTCCGGCATGTCCTTGTCCCGATTCTGGGAGTTGGGCCGCCGGGAGGGAGGGGACGATAAGACGTTTTTCATGAATATCCTCGCTTTCAGAGCGTCCCGGGACAGCAATGCCGTAAGCCGCATCCACAGCCAGGTTTCCCGCCGGATGTGGCATGATATCTGGAAGGGATTTTATGACTCTGACATACCGATCCGGTATATCACCAACGGTGTCCACATTCCGTCATGGATCGCGCCTCGAATGAAAGAGATCTTTGACGGCTATCTTGGCAGGGACTGGGAGCAACGGATGACCGATCCGGAGCAGTGGGCCAAAGTCCGGGATATTCCCGATTCGCTCTTATGGCGGATCCGCTATGAGATGAAGCAGCGGTTCATCAGCCACCTGAGAGATTATATCATCGGGCGTTGGGATATGTACAGTTATACGAAGACATGGCGCGAGGAGTTACACGCCAGGATCAATCCTGCGGCCCTGACGATCGGTTTCGCACGTCGCTTCGCCCCATACAAAAGGGCCGATATTCTTCTGTATGATCTGGACAGGCTTGACAGGATCCTGAACCATCCAACTCGTCCCGTCTGTGTCATTTATGCCGGGAAAGCCCATCCGAATGACGATATGGGCAAGAGTATCGTGAAAAAGGTCATCGATGTCTGCCGTGACGAACGGTTCCAAGGGAAGATCTTATTCATTGAAAATTATGACATCAGGATAGCCCGCCACCTTGTGAGAGGTGTGGATGTATGGCTGAATACGCCTCGCCGTCCTTTTGAAGCGAGTGGCACAAGCGGAATCAAGGCGGTGGCCAACGGAGTGCTCAATATGAGTACATCGGATGGCTGGTGGCCGGAAGCTTTCGACGGGGCGAACGGCTGGGTTGTCGGCCCTCTCGTCAGGGAATTGACGGAAGAGACATCCCAGGCTGATTTGGAAGACAGTGAGTCTCTTTATTCGCTGCTTGAAAATACGGTTGTAACGTCCTTTTACGACCGGGACGCTTCGGGCCTGCCGGAGAAATGGCTGGAGATGATCAAACACTCTATGGAAACGCTGATACCGGCGTTCAGCACTAAGCGGATGCTTGCCCAGTATTCAGCCGATATGTACATTCCGACGGCCCGCCGGGAGCATGATCTGACCGGGAATAACTATGCCCTGGCAAGGTCCCTTGCCGACTGGAAAGCAACAATACCGATGAGATTCTCTTCCCTCAGGCTGCTTGACGTGACCGTAGAGGGAATCCACGGAGATAAGATCGAGGTGAACGAGCCTCTATTCATCCAGGCCCGCCTGGACCCAGGGAAACTCGAAGAGAAGGACATTCTGGTCGAAATGCTCATCGGGAAACGTGACAGGCAGGGGTCTGTTAAGGATCCCGCATATGTTCCGTTAAAGATGGTGCATAAAGAGGCTGAAGGATATCTGACCTATGAGGTCGAGTACCGTGCTCAGGACAACGGATCTTACGGCTTCGGGGTTAGGGTTATGCCGGTGAATCCGTTGCTCTCTGAGAAGGGAGAGACAGGGCTCGTCCTGTGGTGGTAAGCATCCCGTCCGGTTCCATCGCCCGATGATCAGTCATGCTCCCACCAATCGAAAGGATTGTCCTTCATGAAGTCGGGGAAGAGCGACCGGTCATCCACTTCCTGAACATATAAATGATCGAAACCCATTTCAAGGGCGGCATCGACAACCGTTTCATATTCCTGCCGGGTAATTCTCCTGTTCAGATCGGGGTGTGAATGGACAGCCGGTACAGGGGTATATTGCGCCATGAGGCTGAGCGTTACGGCCGGTGAAAAATTTTTCCTGATGATTCCAAGGACGGAGAGGCTGTCATCCATCATGCCCGGCAGGACGAGATGGCGTATCAGGATCCCGCGATGGGCAATGCCGTCTTCCATTTCAAGTTCTTCTCCTGCCTGTTCGATCATTTCCCGGATGGATGCAAGGGCATGCTCCGCATAGTCGTCCACACCGGAAAACTTCAGGCTGGCCGCATCCGTACCATATTTGAAGTCCGGCAGATAGATGTCCACAAGACCCGAAAGCAGATGGATGATCTCTGCGTTTTCATACCCTCCGCAGTTGTATACGACCGGAATGGTTAATCCCTCACCCCTAGCCCCAATAAGCGCTTCGATAACCGGCGGCAACTGGTGTGTCGGCGTAACGAGTTCAACGTTATGGCAACCCTTCCTTTGCAGATCCAGCATTATTTCGGAAAGTTCAGCCACAGTTATTTGCCGGCTTGTCGCCTGATGGCTGATCTGGTAATTCTGACAGTAGATGCACTTCAGGGTACAGGAGGAAAAGAAAATGGTTCCGGCGCCCCTGCTGCCTGATATGGGTGGTTCTTCACCATGATAGGGCAAGGCATGGGACAAGACAATCTTTTCGCCGATACCGCAGAAACCGCGCTCACCGGCCTTTCGATCCACGGCGCACTTTCTGGGACAGAGAGCACAACTCCCCAGGAATTCATTCAAGTTCTGCATCCGCTGTTTCACTATTGGATCAGGTGGCCAATGGTTCAGTGACATCCCTGATTTTCCCGCTTGCCGCAATTTCGAGGAATTCCTCCCCGATGGGTGAGCACATCTCTACCGCCTGCCGCCAGTTCCGGATGCGTGTTTGTGGATCGTCAATATAGGTTGTGACATCATCCCGGTCGGGAACTTTCCCACTCGGAAGAGTAGATATGAAATCCGGCGCAAGGTGCACCATCACAACATTTTCCAGGGCGGATGCCGGTGGCTTTCTTTTCTGGAGTTTCTTGTCCAGCCAACCTGGGATGAGCCGCTCCTGGTGGTGGAAAAACAGGACTAGGTCATCAGCCCGCTCTGAGTAATTATGGGTCAAATGGTAGTCCAGCAGTCCGCCATCCCGGTAAATGCCTCTGGGTGCTCCGTAGATATCCCTCACTCCCGCCACGACAAGGGGGATCGCACCTGATGCGAGAACAGCCTGCTTAAAATTCACTTCGCTCAACGCAACAAAGGATCCCTCGAAATCCTTCCTCAGACAGAAGGCCGGGGGTTTCGGTCCATGATAGAACACCACACGCTCTGCAAAGCGGGGGAGATTGGACCGGTTCATGGCATTAAAAAGAAACGCCAGTGCAAGACCGGAATATTGAATCCACCGGACTTCTGACGATACGAGGTTCCTGGCACGGGCGGTAATCACGGCAAGGCGATACTGCTTATTGGCCATGGCGAAGGGAAGGGCGTCATCCTCAATGTAGGCATTGATAATGCCGCCGAGTGTGTCCAGGATGTGTTCAGGGGTGTCTGATCGTTTGTACGTTGCGCTGATATAGGCCTCCCTCAGGTTCCGGTAACACTTCTCCGCTTCCGGCAACAGCCATGCAGCCAGGCGCCAGGCGCCTGCTGACGATCCAACGAGCAGGGTTGCCTGTTTGCGGCCGAGAAGGCCGTTTTCAAGAAGGCTGAGATCGAAACCCGATGCTACAAGCCACCTGGGTCCGGCTCCTGGTCCAAAATAGGCGCAGATGCGATCGAAGTCAAACCCGCCGTCACGGATGATGGCCAGAGCCTTCGGACCGGCTTTGATGCAAATGCATTTCACTCACTATACTCCTGCTGAGTAGTTTCTATTAGTGGATCGGTGTATTATCAGACCAGTTTGGAATTATCAAGGGGAACGGGGTTATTCAATAATTCTTTAAAAATGGATGGGTCAATGGTATGTTATTCAAGTAAACTGGAATAAGCGAAAGGAACAAAATGACAGAAAAAGAGGCTGTGATGGACAAGCCCATAAAGAAAAAGGCCATCAATCGCCTGTCAACGATGTATCCCCTGAGGAATCTTGTGAACGAGGCTTACCTCCGCACCTTGATGGCTTCCCAGGCGGGAGAGCCTACGGCATGGTCCATGCTGACCTGGTGGCAGGGGGATGTGATTCTGAAGGCTATGGGCATCGAAGTGGTCTACCCGGAGAATTATGCCACGATTGCCGCATCCATGGGACAAGCTGAGAGATATATGAACCTGGCGGATGCCGACGGATTTCCTTCCCATATGTGTGGCTATGCCCGGACGACCATTGGCTACACTTACCGGATGATGAGGGAGACGAACGGCCAGATTCCCCCGGAGGCACCACTGGGCGGGATGGCGAAGCCTACCGTACTGGTTGGTGCCGGCACCGCATGCGATGCACGCTTCAAATGGTTCCAATCGCTCGGACGGTATCTCGATTTACCCATGTGGGTTCTCGAGCTTCCTCATCTTGGTGTGTACGAGTTGATGGATGAAGGCATGGAAGATCATGCAATCCGTTTTGTCGTCAAGGAGCTTGAATCTTTTATCGGCTTTCTGGAGCGGGCCACAGGCCGGAAATTGGACTGGGACCGGATGGAGGAATTCCTGCACTACGGTTTTGAAATCCAGAAAGTGTTTTTTGAAATGGACGAGCTGAGAAAACGTCGGCCCTGTCCGATGCACAGCAGTGATTTCTGGAGCAGCATGCCTGCCGCATTATTTCTCAGTGGAGATCCTGCTGTGGCGCTGAAGCTATACCGGGACATGCGCCAGGAAATTGCAGAAAGGGTTGTTAAGGGGATAGCCGGTATCAATGCCCCTGAAAAATACCGGTTGATGTTCGTGGAACTGCCGCCCTGGCATAGTCTGCGCTTCTTCGACGATCTGGCCGAGCGCGGCTGGAATTTTGTGATGGAGAGCCGCTCCTATCATCCTGTGGCGCCTTTTGATCTCGAAAAAATTTCGAATCCCCTGGAAAAGATCGCGCGGATCTGTCTGCGATTCATCCATGGCTATCATAACCAGGCCAGGCAGGAAGGCATTTCCTATGCCTTCGTGATGCCTTATCTCGAATATGCCCGTTCCTTTCACTGCGACGGTGCGTTCCTCCATCCTCTGCTGACTTGCCGTATGGCCAGCTCCCACCTGAAATCCCTTGAGGAAACCCTTCTCAAACGGATTAAAGTGCCTTCTCTTATAGCAGAAGGGGATATTGTGGATATCCGGCTGTTCAACCCGGCACAGACCCTGACTAGGGCGGAGGCATTTGAGGCGACCATGGATTACTATCGTCGCATCCGGCAGGAAGAAGGAAACACATATGACTGAACCGCAATCAGGAATGAAGAAAGTTTGGGAATTGGTAAACAACAGAAGCAGTCGTGTCATCGATCTCAGGAATGCCGGGTACAAGGTAATGGGCTATATCTGCATCTATCCTCCCGTTGAATTGCTTACAGCCTTCGATCTTATCCCATACCGTCTTTTCGGCGATAGTCGGGAAGCTGTGACTGAAGCTGACCGGGTTCTCACCCCTGTGGTCTGCCCATTTCTGAGGAGCATCATAGACCTCGGGATGAAGGGCCGCTTTGATTTTCTGGATGGTATGATCGGTGCCCATACCTGTGATATCGGGTCAGTGGCCGTCCATTTATGGCGGGATTATGTTCCTTCACCATCGTTTGTTCATTTTCTTGACGTTCCCCATACAGATCATCAACCGGCCATTCAATTCTTCGAAAAACAGATACGGCATTTGGCCAAAGCGCTTGAAAATTTTACTGGGCGGAGCCTTTCCGTCACGAAGCTGAACGAGGCCATCAGCCTGCACAACCGTCAGAGAACCCTCGTTCGCGATCTCTATAACTTTAGGAAAAGCGATCCGCCATTGATCACCGGTACGGAAATTCAAGCGGTCCTCATGGCCGTCTTCAGCTTGCCGGTCAGGGAAGGGAATCAACTTCTGGAAGCAGTCATTGGTGAGATCGGCAGCAGGGTGCCGGGCGAAAAGGGAGATGCTGTGCGGCTTATGCTGTGGGGGAGTGTTCTGGATGATATACACCTGTTCGAAGCCATCGAGGAGGGGAATGCCAGGGTGGTTATTGACGACACCTGTGTGGGAACCAGGGCCTTCTGGGCGGATGTCGGCATGAACGGAGATCCATTTGCCGCACTCACCCATCGTTACCTGGTTGAGATCAACTGTCCGCGTACTTACCGGCAAGCTCCGGATGCAGGTCTCCGAAAAAATTATGAAGAAGATATTGCCGCCCGTTACGGTTACCTGATACCCTTGCTGAGAGAATGGCATGCTGAAGGGGTCATTCTCCAGAGTGTCCTGTACTGCGATACACATGGTTATGAAATCCCCCACATTGCAAGGTTTCTTGATGGACAGGGAATTCCTCACCTCTATCTCGAACATGATTACTCGGGAACATCCGGTGCACAGATCAGAAACCGTCTTGAAGCATTCATTGAAATGGTCCAGGCGCAGCGTCACTAACCGAAAAGGAGGAATGCCATGAAAGAGAAGCAATTAGGATGGATTACGAGAGACGGATTGAAAATGTTCGGACGCATCTGGGAGCCGGACGTCAGTCCCAAAACAGTAGTGTGCCTGATTCACGGTCTTGGGGAGCACATTGGCCGCTACGAACATGTGGCATCTTTCCTTACGAATGCAGGCTGTATTCTAGCGGGATTCGACCTCCGCGGTCACGGGCAATCGGAGGGTCCCAGGGGGCACTCGCCGACCTATGATCATCTCATGGATGATGTGGCGGATTTCCTTCGCGAAACGAATCGGCGTTACCCTGAAATGGGCCAATTCCTTTATGGCCACAGCCTGGGAGGGAATCTTGTCGTCAATTACTGCCTGCGCCGCCGGCCATCCTTGAAAGGCGCCGTGGTCAGCGGACCGGCTTTTCGTCCTGCATTTACTCCACCGGCCTGGAAGTTAATGATGGGCAAGTGTGTATACAGTTTGTGGCCTTCCCTCACCATGCCGAACGGTCTTGAACGGGCTGCTCTTTCTAGGGATACGGCAGTGGTCCGGGCATACGAGGCCGACCCCCTTGTCCATGACAAGCTGTCTGCCCGACTGGGCATGGATCTTTTAAATTCGGGAGAATGGGCGCTGGCTCATGCAAAAGAATTGCCGCTCCCGCTTCTGCTCATGCATGGCAGCGCAGACCGTCTCACCTCACCACAGGCAAGCGAGGAATTCGCCCGCTTGGCGGGGGAAAACTGCACATTAAAAATCTGGGACGGCCTGTATCACGAAATTCACAACGACCCTGAAAAAGTAGAAGTTCTCACGTACATGGCCGCATGGATCACGGAACGACTGTAACCATGATGTAAAGGATGACTTCTTAAAAAAGTTTATAAGATTGCCGCGCTTTGCTCGCAATGACACTAAAAGGAAAACAAGGTAACCGTCAAGCAGCGCGCAAAACAAAAATAAAGTCATTGCGAGGCTACGCATAAGCCGCCGTGGTAATCATATAATCTGCCTTTACCCATCCAAAACGATGCCCTGTCCGCAGCCCCGGCATCGTTTTGCGCCACGGAACATCTGTACTCCGCACTGTGGGCATTGATACCTTTTCTGCTCTTCATCGACCCATGCTTCGGTTCCCATTTTACGCCATTCCGGTACGGCCCGGAGAATCACCTTTTTGCCCACCGGTACTGGGAATTTTTCAATGTGATCACATGGGAATTCACTGCACTGGTAACATCCTTCGAAACCCTTTTTTTGTATACAGTTTCGAATACCGCATACCTCGCAGTAGAAGAACCGGTGATCGGAAAGGCACCCTTCGCAGGTGATTTGCTCCGCAGTGCATCCGTAAACATTGCCCAGTTTCTCCTTAAGCTTCTGGTTGTTTTCCCGGTGTGCAATCAGGATACCGCAGACTCCACAGTATAGCCCACAAGGGGAAAGGATCTTCTTTTCGACCGTCATGATATCCTCCATTATTTATTTACTTTCCAATTGTATATATCACAAAAAGCAGGACAACACTCAATCTATTGACCCTTTATCTGTGCCGTGTTAGCTTATGCCCCGAATGAATATGCGATGGGGGTAGTCATGCAAAGAAGCCTGAAGACAGCCCTGATTTTGTTTCTACCTTTTATGCTGCTCCTGGTGATTGCAGGAAGTCAGGCCGAAGATGCCCAGTCCGGCAGGAAACTCGTTATTCTATTCACCCACGATCTCCATTCCCACTTTCTTCCCGACCGGATTACAATACCCGGCGGTGGCCAGGCGGAGCAGGGGGGATATGCAAGGCTTGCTTATCTTATCGAACAGCAGCAATCCCTGTATAAGAACAAAACTCTTCTTGTTGATGCCGGTGATTTCAGTATGGGGACCCTCTTCCATATGAATTGCATGACCGAAGCCACGGAATTGAGATTAATGGGGAAGATGGGTTACGAGGTCGTGACATTCGGCAATCACGAATTCGATATCCATCCTGACGGCCTGGCAAAAATGTTGGATGCGGCCAAATCCAATGGAGGCCGACTTCCTGAGATGGTTTCGTCCAATATTGTTTTTACCGCAAATAACCGGGATGACTCTTCCCTGAAACAGGCATTTGGAGATTTCCCCGTGAAGGAATATACGGTTGTTGAAAAGAACGGCATCAGAGTGGGCCTCTTCGGCGTCATGGGCAAGGATGCTGCGGATGATTCACCTTTCGCAACCCCTGTCACATTCGCTGACCCGATAAAGCGAAGCAAAGTCATGGTAGATATCCTGAAGCATCGCGAAAAGGTGGACCTCATTATCTGCCTGTCCCATTCCGGCACATCCACAATAAAAAAATACTCAGAGGATGAAATCCTGGCCCGTGAGGTTCCGGAAATAGATGTAATCATCAGTGGACATACTCACACTGTTTTACCAAAACCCATTATGGTGGGGAAAACTGCCATTGTTGCCGCGGGATGTTATGGTGCGTATCTCGGAATATTGGACCTTGAGTACACTCGCGAAAAAGGGGCAAAATTCAGCGCATACAGCTTGAAGGAGGTCTCATCCGATGTTCCTGCAGATGCGGCGATGGCATCGGATATTGCATCGTTTAAAAAACAGATCGATGAGCGGTATCTTCATCCCTATCGCTATTATTATGATCAGACCATTGCCGAAAGCGGATTCGACATGGATTTCGAGCCTTATGGAAACGCTCAGTCAACAGAGACAGGACTGGGTGACATGGTGACCGATGCTTTCCGGTATGCAGTGCAGAAGGCGGAGGGGAATAAGTACGAACCCATAGACCTGGTGATTGAGCCGCAGGGAGTAATCCGCGATTCATTTTTAAGAGGTCCGATCACCGTGGCAGATATTTTCAAGGTTCTTTCCCTGGGGCTTGGCATGGATGGTAATGCGGGCTACCCCCTGATTGCGTGTTACATAGCAGGAGACGATGTAAAGCGCCTTCTGGAAGTGGATACCACGGTGGCAAAGATCAAAAGTGATGCGCATCTCCAGATGTCAGGCATAAAGTTTACATACAATCCCCATCGCGTACCCTTTGATCGGGTAACGTCTGTCGAGATCAGGGAAGCCGGCGGGGAGTATCGGCCGCTTGAAACGGGGATGCTTTACAGGATCTGTATGAACATATATACGGCGCAAATGGTTGACTATGTCCGCCGGGTTTCTTACGGCCTCATCGCAATCCACCCCAAAGACAGGCATGGGAACCCGATTGCCGATCTGAAAGAGGCGCTTATCGATGCCGATGGTATCGCTTCAGGGATGCATGAATTGAAAGAGTGGGTAGCTCTGACTACATACATGGAGTCTTTCCCCCGCACAGGCCGGGACGACATCCCCACCGTGCCGCTTCGGTACCGGACTCCTGAGAGCCGCATTACCATTAAGCCCTCATGGAATCCATTGGAGCTCATACGCGGCGGTTCAATGATCACATACGGAATCGTGATGGGCGGGATACTGCTTCTGCTGGTTATGACGCTACTGATTGGGGCGATCGTAAAGCATATGCGTCATAATTAAAAAAGGCGGAAGTCTGATCCCAAATATGTTAAAGGGATTGCAATTTTTCAAACGTGATATCTTATACCGTGGTGGGATGTTTTTTTATGAAGGGGATACTATGAAGAAACACGCTGTCTATCAGGCGGCTGTCTTAATATTTTTTGCCGCTATCCTGCTGAATTGTCATGATAAATCCGGCATCGTGGAGAAGTATAAACTTGTAGGGATGTTGGAAGTCTTTAGTTGTCCCAAGGGCGTTGCCGTAGACACCTCGGGGAATATTTACGTGACGGACAGGTCTGAAGATTACATATTGAATTATGAACCCCATGGAAGGCTTGTGAACAAATGGGGTGTATGGGGTTCGTCTCATGGCGAGTTCCAAGACTATCCCCGCGGCATCGTAGTGGATGCCTCCGGAAATGTCTATGTAGCGGATAAAGGCAACGACTGCATTCAGAAATTTTCGTCATCCGGGAAGTTTATAACCTCCTGGGGCACTTCCGGAACAGATGACGGACAGTTCTATTACCCCCTGGGTATGGCGATCGATTCTCTTGGGAATATCTATGTGGCGGACAGCCTAAACGATCGAATTCAGAAGTTTTCATCTACGGGGGCGTTTATCGCCGCATGGGGTTCTACGGGCAGAAAAAACGGCCAGTTCAACGACCCTCACGATGTTGCTGTGGATGCGTCCGGGAATATTTATGTCGCGGATACCGGCAGCTGCAGGATCCAGAAGTTTTCTTCCGAAGGGGTGTTCATCACAAAGTGGGGTTATTCTGGAAAAGAAGATGGAGAATTTAAATATCCCGAGGGTGTCGCCGCGGATCATTCCGGGAATGTTTATGTGACCGACAGCCTCAACAATCGCGTTCAAAAATTTACATCTGCCGGTCGCCTCATTACCAAATGGAGCTCCTCCGGGGAGGAGGATGGAGACTTTAAAAATCCCGAGGGCATCGTTGTGGATGCCTCCGGCAATGTTTACATTTCAGATTACGGCCACAATCGCGTTCTTATATTCTCTTCCGCAACCTCAACAGCATCCAGATAAAACACTATTATGGTGGTTATATCCGGAAGATTGCCACGGCGGCTTGCACACCGCCTCCTAAGAAACTTCACATCTGACATGTACTTCAAGATAAAATCCCCCCAGACCCCCCCTTTTTCAAAGGGGGGATAAAATGGTACTTCTTATTTTTCACTTTCATAAAGACTCCTCTCCCCCCTTTCGTAAAGGGGGATACAGGGGGATTTAAAAAGCACTTTTCTTTCATAAATAACCCCATTGTGAGGCACTGTGGTCGGGTGCTTGCAATGACTACTTTCTGAATTACTCTTCTTGCTGTGTAAAAAAATCCATTAGCTGTGTTGTGCTTCATCTGGTGTTTTTTTGTGAAGAGTGTGCTATCAGAAATTGATGGAACCGGTAATCAAAGCAAAAAATCTAAGGAAAAACTACGGGGATCTTGTTGCTGTAAATGATTTGTCTTTTTGCGTCGAACGAGGCGAATGCTTTGGTATCCTTGGCCCGAATGGTGCAGGGAAGACGACCACTATTCGCATGATTTACGGATTTTCCCCGATGGCAGCCGGGGAGCTGAGGATTTTTGGTTTAGATATACGCTCTGATGCCCGAAAGA
>JBEKJA010000007.1:0-19901 GCA_050011475.1 Syntrophales bacterium | reverse complement strand
CATAACCGAGCCGCTTTGCTTTTTCCCTGGCATGAAGGCATATCTGAACCGGATCTCGAATATCGCCGGCATTAAATATTCCGAAATGATTGGCTTGGGCAAGAATTCTGAGCTGTTCTATGGCGGCAGGACGATAGACGTCTGCTGAAACGAGATAGACCCGTTTCCCCTGATCTGCCACATATCGGGCAAGTTTAACGGCCGTTGTCGTCTTGCCACATCCCTGAAGACCAACCAGCATAATCGGAGCAGGGAAACGATTGCCATACTTTAATTGACTGCTTGTCCCGCCCATTAGTTCGACAAGACGATCATGGACAATCTTGACAACCTGCTGACCCGGTGAAAGGCTTCCAAGGACCTCCTGACCGACAGCTCGTTTTCTTACATCATCGGTGAAATCCTTGACAACCCGAAAATTAACATCCGCCTCAAGGAGGGCCATGCGTATCTCCTTCAAGGCTTCCTGGATATTGCTCTCATCGAGCCGCCCGCGATTGCGGAGCTTTTTAAATATGCCATCCAGCTTTTCGGTTAAATTTTCAAACATAAGCTACCTTACCGTCGTCATTGCGAGGAACAAAGTGACGAAGCAATTGCCACGGCGGCTTACGCGCTGCCTCGCAATGACCCCATTAATAGATCATTGATTATTGCTCCGGCCTGATGATCGCATTTAACCCATTCATCTTCCCTGCCAACTCACCCACGGCTTTTTTTGCCTTCCCTTCGCTTTCATATCCCCCTATAATGACTCGATACCACCTGCCTTTTCCTTTTATATTAGCAGGAACGACATGGGAATTGTATCCAAGTTTTCGCATTTGTTTGGAAACCTGGTCAGATTTGTCTTTCTCCTTATATGAGGCCACCTGAAGTATGTATTTTTGACCGGTCTTTGATGACATGGCCATTTTTACTTCCGGATCATGAGATACACTTTGCTCATCACCGGTTTTTCCAGCCTGTATTGCTGAATCGGTTATCGCCTGAGATGGTGTTGTCGCCCTTGAGACAATGGAAGACGGTTTGTTCTCCGGCGCATTTTCCGACTTCAGAGGTGCCTTGGAAAGTCCGGCCGCTGGTCCACCCACTGTAACCGGCGATTCCTGCATTCCCGTCTGGCCGGAAGGTGTCCCTGCATCTTTTGCAGCCGTGGACCCAACTTGATGAGACGCCAAGGTGTCAGAACTTTTCTTTTTTGCCAGAGTATCGTAAAAGGTCAAACCAGGATCGCTCTTTGCCCCATCGGTTTTGGATTCTCCTTCGGATACAAGCTCTGGGCTTTTCTTATTCCACGGCCAGCTCCAGTTCCAATTTCCCTTGAAGAGCCCGGTATAATAACTGGCAATTTTTTCCGGATAAACTTCCATCTCTTTCCCCACATGAACTCCAAACATAAACGAACCAAACATCAAGAATGACATACCAATGATGAATAGTATCAGGCCGACTTTGCCTAATTTCAACTCCAGGGAATGCTTGTTCTTAGCCGTCATTTACGTTCCTCATTACGGATGTCTTGATTCCTCTGTATTCTCAAATTTTCTGTTCGTGACATGGTATAATTTTATCACATTTGTTCCGGTGCTGAAACTCCCAATAAGCTTAACGCATTGCGCAACACAATTCTGACGGCCTTCATTAGAAGCAGCCTCGCCCGACTGAGGGCCATGTCATCGGATATGACTTTTAATTTATTGTAGTAACTATGAAAGGTACCTGCCAGATTATTCAGGTAAAACGTCAGTCTGTGGGGTTCCAGTGCCTTGGCAGACCCTTCCACCAACTCCGGGAATCGGGTAATGGATTTAATCAGACCGACTTCCTCCGGCAGATTCAACAGATCCACATCTATGTCCATAAAAGAAGGAATGGTCAGACCCTTTTCTTCGGCCATACGGAATATACTGCAGATCCTTGCATGGGCGTACTGGACATAATAAACAGGGTTATCCATTGATTGTCTCTTTGCTACTTCCAAATCAAAATCCAACGGACTATCTGAGCGGCGCATCATGAAATTATATCTCGCTGCATCTTTGCCGACTTCATCAACCACCTCCCTGAGTGTAACGAATTCGCCGGCTCTCGTTGACATAGCCACGGGCTTCCCGTCCCGTAAAAGACTTACAAGTTGAACTAGAATAATCTGAAGCGCTTCTTTCGGGTAACCAAGGGCCTGGATTCCTGCATGCATCCTGGGAATGTAACCATGATGGTCCGCACCCCAGATGTCTATTACCGTCTCGAAATCGCGTTCGAATTTGTTCTTGTGATATGCGATATCGGCTGCGAAATAGGTCGGTTCACCATTCTGCCGTACTACGACACGGTTCTTCTCATCGCCAAAATCAGTCGTGCGAAACCAGAGCGTGCTGCCCTCCTGGTAAATGAATCCCTTCTCCTCAAGATCCGTGAGAACCTTTGCGACGACACCCTGATCATACAGTTTCTTCTCGCTGAAATATTCGTCGAATATAACCCCGAATGCAGCAAGGTCTTCCTGAATCTCCTTAAGGATGGATTCAGCCGCATACGTCGTGAATTCCTGTATGACATCCTGAGGCGGCCTCAGACGGTAGCGGCCCCCGCTATCACGAATGATTTCTGCAGCAAGATTGCGTATATACTCACCCTGGTAACAGGTATCCGGAAAATCCGCATGGTCCCCAAGAAGATCCAAATAGCGATAATAAACGGATTTGCCGAGATTATACATCTGGTTTCCGGCATCATTGATGTAATATTCCTTGGATACTGCATATCCGGCAGCACGCAGAACATTTGACAGCACATCGCCGATGACCGCTCCCCTGGCATGCCCTATATGCAGCGGCCCTGTCGGATTCGCACTGACAAATTCCACCTGGACTCGCCGCTTATCGCCAACCAGAACTTTACCATATTGATCACCAAGAGAGTCCACCCTCTCCAGCATATTTGCCCAAACCCGCTCCCTGATGAAGAAATTGATGAAACCCGGTCCTGCAATTTCAACTTTTTCCACAATATGATCATGCCCCTTCATTTCATCCACGAGGATGCCGGCAATATCCCGCGGTTTCCTTTTCAGCCGGGCTGCAAGAATCATTGCAACATTCGAGGCATAATCCCCATGTGCCGCGTCCCTGCTGACTTCTACCTCAATGAACGGCAGGTCTATCGTATCGATGGACCCTTTCTGTTCCGCCCTCTGTATGGATGCTTCGATAAATTGGATTATTTGTTGCTTCATCATTTTTTGGCTTTCATATGACCGTTATTGATGCCGGATAATAAAAAAGTTGGCCCTGAAGCCAACTTTTCTTGCCGGTATACAATGCACTCTTCACCGGGCTATTCCCGTCCGGATTGCACAAAGCCCCGGGATATGCCGCCCCGGGATTCTTTCTATTCATTTACCTGATATTTCTTATGGGCCTCTTCGATATCATGGTCTTTTATCTTCAGATCCCTCGTGTAATCCGGGCAATGAACCTGACCTGTCGCATCCATTGATACACTAAACTTTTTTTGACAGGTTGCTCGCCAGGCACAAATGGAGCAGTATCGCTTTTCCATCCCCATACTGCATGAACCCCCTTCGCTGCTCGCTTCGCTTTGATCCCGCAAACCCTTTCATATCGGGACTTCAGAATCCGCATCCTATGAGGCGTTACACTAACCTCATCTTTATTTTAAGTCAAGTTTTTTGATGTCGTACAGGCTCCTGCAATGGGCCCCGCAAAGCGAACCGGCAATCTCTATTACAAAAAGATCATAAAACGCGTTATGGTTTGGCCAAAAAAGATATACGTCATTGCACCAATGGCAAGAAATGGCCCGAAGGGCACAGCATATTTCAAATCCGCACCCCTGGCAATCATGAGTGCAAGCCCGACCAGCGCGCCCGATAATGAACTGACGAGAAGAATAACCCACAAGGACTGCCAGCCTAGAAAACCTCCAAGCATGGCAAGCAGTTTGATGTCCCCTCCCCCCATTCCTTCACGCTTGGTTAAAAATTCATATGAAAAAGCAATAAGGTAAAGCAGTCCACCCCCGATTGCCATACCGATCAGGGCATCGCGAAAAGAAATATTCATGATGAAAACTGCTGCAAGAAGAAAAAGCGGGATACCCGGCAGTGTAATGATATCCGGAATAATCTGGTGGTCCAGATCCACGAAGGTGATGACTACAAGAACGGCAACGAAAACAAATGAGGCGAGGTACTGGAACGACAGGCCGAACTTCCAGAACAGCAGTAATGCCATGATTGCTGTCAGCCCTTCAACGAGTGGGTAACGCCATGAAATGGATACCCCGCAACTCCGGCATCGACCTCTCAATAAAAGAAAACTGACAATGGGAATATTGTCATAGAACCGGATCGGCTGATCGCATGACGGGCAATGGGAAGGAGGCCTCACTATGGATTCTTCCCTAGGCAGCCGCCAGATACATACATTCAGAAAACTTCCGATGGCTGCACCAACAACCATTATCATCAGCGTCATCAAGATGGTCATCCCAGATCCTCCGTCCCAGACTGCCTACCCATCCTGACGATTCCAGTCATAAGGGATATCATTGTCATGCGGGGACACCCGGAATTCATCCGGTTCATTATAATTGTACATCTCCGTCGGAATATTGACCACGATGGCTTCCTCTTCGGAAATGCACTTGAAGCCGTGAAACACATAGGGCGGAATATGAACAAGAATCGGGTTATGGCAGCCGGCGAAAAAAACATTGACTTCCCCGTAGGTTGGTGAATCTTTGCGGCTGTCATAAAGCACAATCTTCATCATCCCCCGTATAACCGTCATATTATCCTGCTGAACCTTGTGGTAATGCCATCCTTTTGCGACACCCGGATAGGCTGTTGTCATGTAGACTTGGCCGAACCGGCTGAACATGGAATCATCGGCCCTGAGGATCTCCATCAGGTGGCCTCGCTCATCGGGTATTACTTTGAGTTTTTTGATTATGACTCCATCAATCATTTTTTTCCTCTCCAGCAGTGTTTTTAATCTTCAGACCCTGTTGGCCCCTGTCTTGGCTACCATATCGCTGGCATACAGAAGGGAATCGAACGTCCCTGCATCCGTCCACCATCCGTCGAGAACGTCCCAGTAAAGGGCCTTCTCACGAATGTAATAATTGTTTACATCGGTGATCTCAAGCTCACCCCGCTGCGACGGTTTCAGGGTGCGGATGAAATCAAATACCGTATGGTCATACATGTAAATTCCAATCACGGCATAGTTTGATGCGGGTTTGTTCGGTTTCTCATCGATCCGGATTATTTTATCGCCTTTGAGTGTCGGTACGCCAAAGCGCTTTGGGTCATGAACTTCTTTCAATAGAATCCGGGCACCGTTTTTCTGTTTACGAAAGGCACTGACGGCTTTGTTGATATTTTTTTCTATGATGTTGTCACCAAGAATTACGACGATTTTGTCCTCATCTGCAAAATATTCAGCCAGGCTAAGGGCGGCGGCAATTCCCCCTTCCCCCTCCTGGTAGGTGTAATTGATATGCCTCAGACCAAATTCCCTGCCATTTCCGAGAAGGCGGAGGAAATCCCCGGCGCTGTTCCCTCCTGTAACAATAAGAATTTCGTCTATACCGGCGTTCACCAGCGTCTGGATGGGATAATAGATCATCGGCTTGTCATAGACAGGCAGAAGATGCTTGTTCGTTACTTTTGTCAGTGGGAACATGCGGGTTCCCAGCCCACCAGCCAGTACAACACCTTTCATATGGCGCACCCCTTTAAAATTTTCACGCTTCATAACATATCTCAAGGAAATGTAACATAAAAAAAGAGAATAATGATTTACAGTCTTAAGGAACTATTATAACGTTATGCTCATGATAAGCGATGAATTTTTCATGAAAAGAGCCATTAAACTGGCGAAGAAGGGAGAGCGGTGGGTTAGTCCCAATCCCATGGTAGGCGCCGTCATCGTTAAGAAGGGAAGGATCATCTCCGAAGGATATCATATCCACTGCGGAGAAAACCATGCAGAGATCAACGCCATTGACGCGGCACGGGAATCCATAAAAGGGTCCACCTTTTACGTAAGCCTTGAACCCTGTGTCCATTGGGGACATACACCTCCATGCATTGCCGCTCTTATCGCCCAACGGCCTGCACGCGTGGTTATCGGAACTACCGATCCAAATCCTCTTGTTGCCGGACGGGGTATCGAAGAGCTCAAGCGCCATGGGATCAAAACCACGGTTGGAGTTCTCGCGGATGAATGCGGGGTTCTCAACGAACGCTTCTTCAAATATATGCGCACGGGGATGCCTTTTATAACCCTGAAATTTGCCCAAACGCTCGATGGCCGGATTGCAACAACCACCGGCCACTCACAATGGATCAGTTCTGCTCAGTCGCTACGTTTCGCTCATCATCTTCGCAGTATTCATGATGCGGTTCTTGTAGGGGCTGGTACGGTTGTAACGGATGATCCGGAATTGACCGCAAGACTGGTCAAGGGACGGAATCCTCTTCGCATCATTGCTGATGGAAAGTTCAATATCCCCTTGACCAGCAAAATCCTGAAGAACCAGGAGCAGGCGAGAACGTTGGTCGCCATTACAAAAAGCACGGGGAGAAGGGTTCTTACTCATCTGGACAAGATGGGTATTGAAACCATACTGATCCCCGAGACGGCAAACCATCTTGTAAATCTGAAACAACTCTTCAAAACACTTGGAGATATGGGGGTATCGTCGGTTCTTGTTGAAGGCGGTTCATCGATAATTACATCCCTTTTAAAAGATGGACTTGTGGATAGACTGGTCGTGATTGTGGCTCCAAAATTAATAGGACGGGGTGTGGAAGCCGTGGCAGACCTCGGTATCCGCATGATAAGCGAGGCGCTTGCATTTAAAGTGGGCAGGATTTTTCACAGCGGTGAGGATATTATTTACGATGGGCGGATCGTATACCCATCATAAGCAATGCGGCGTTGATGCCATCCAGCGCGGAGGTGACGATACCGCCTGCATATCCGGATCCTTCACCGCAGGGATATAAACCGGATACAGTGAGGCTTTGACCATTCTCACCCCTGAGAATCCTGACCGGTGAAGATGTTCTGGTTTCAACCCCGATGAGTTGTGCCGATCGATTAACAAAACCCTTCATTTTTCGGTCGAATTCCAGGATGCCGGCTTTCAGGGCCTCAACGGCAAAGGCAGGGAGCGTCTCCTGCATCGGTACCGCCGTTACCCCCGGAAGATAGCTTGTCTGCCCCTCAATGCGGCCTTCACCATCCTCAAGGAAATCAATCAGGCTCTGGGCCGGCGCATAATAACTTTTCCCGCCCAGGATAAAGGCTTTTTCTTCCCAATGGCGGCGGAATGCCAAACCGGAAAGTGGACCGTCTTTCGGAAGATCTTCAACACGGGCATTAACAACCACGGCGCTGTTAGCCCATTCTCCATCCCGTTGGTAGTCGCTCATTCCATTTGTCACCACCCTCCCCTCATCTGAACTGCAGGCAATGACCCGGCCGCCGGGGCACATGCAAAAGCTGTAAACAGACCGTTCACCGGCGCGGACTTTCAGGAAGTATTCCGCGGGAGGCAAAGCACGATGGCCTGTCCAGATTCCATACTGTATCCGGTTGATCTGCTGTTGGGGATGTTCAATCCGCAAGCCGATGGCAAAAGGCTTTTCCGCCATGGCTACTCCACGAGTCAGCAGGCATTCATAGGTATCCTCCGCAGCCTGGCCTATACCCAGAATAACATGAGATGCAGGTATTGCTTCCCTGCCATTGACCACTATCCCCGCCAATCGGCTTTTATGGATCTGAAGATCTGTGACACAACTTGAGAAACGGATTTCGGCTCCCATGGCAATGAGCTTCCTTCGAAGGTTTATCACAATATTTCTCAGGTGATCGGTACCAATATGAGGATGGGCATCGAACAATATCTCAGCCGGTGCGCCTAATTCCACGAATATATTCCTGATCCATGCGGCGTAAGGATTCCGGGTCCGGCTGGTCAGTTTGCCGTCAGAAAAGGTCCCGGCGCCTCCTTCACCAAAATGTACATTGCTTGACGGGTCAAGAATTCCCTGTTTCCAGAATCCCGATACATCGCGCACGCGTTCCGCAACAGCTTTGCCTCTCTCCAGCACCAGCGGCCTTAAACCGTGCATGACAAGCACCAGGGCGGCAAATAATCCGGACGGACCGCTCCCAATAATGACCGGCTGATGAATGCATCCTGCATGAGTGGTGAAATCTCTTTTGTCCCATAGATGCATGGGGCTACGGTCACCCCAATGCACCGAACCCGAATCAGATCCCATCTCATGATCAGCAATGGTAACGGAAATCTCAAAGAATAGCCGTGGAGGTCGGCGGCGGCGGGCGTCAACAGAGCGGCGGAGGATGGTGACAGCCGCTATAAGGGAAGGCGGGACACCAAGGATGACCGCTGCCTTATTTCTTAAGAGGGCCGGCTCTTCATCGAGATCCAGATTCAGGTTTAGGTTTAGTATATGATGTTCCAACATTTTACCGTGTCCGCAGTTTTCAGGTTGAAATATATGCCGCCTTTCTATAAAAGAGGACATGCCTTGGTACGCAGTTCATACAAGAAGCCGGCACGAAGAGCGGGTCTGTTCCAGTCTGACCCAGAAGTCCTACCATGCCTTCTTACCGAAGATTGAAGTCTGGAGCAAGCGCAAAGACCGGCGAAAAAAGATCCTGATCCCCATGTTCCCCGGTTACCTGTTCATTGAGCTGGACAGGATCACCAACGAAAACAAACTCGATGTTCTTAAAACATTCGGTGTGGTTCGGATCCTTGGCAAATTTGTCGGACATGACCCTATAGCCGTTCCTGATGAAAAAATTGACGCCATACGGCGTCTTGTTGCTTCGAAAGTGGAAATCAACCATTTTCAATACCCAAAGATAGGAGAGGCAGCGAAAATCATAGACGGACCATTTAAGGGAATCGAGGGTATCGTACTCAGTACTGAGCTGGAAAAAGAACTATTTGTGATTTCTATCGATCTGCTCCAACGCTCCGTGGCAATCCGCCTGGAAGGCTTTCAGATAGAAAAAATTTAGCTTGACATTCACACGGAAATGGACTTGAAAAACAGTTTCGTTCTGTTAATGGACGAAACCATAAGGAGAGCATCATTTGAAAGGGAAGATCGTAATTAGTAAAGAGCTCTGCAAGGAATGTCATCTGTGCATCCATGCATGCAAAAAAGGAAACATAAAGCCGACCGGAGAATACAATATCCGTGGATACCGGCCGGTATGTTTTATAGAAAACGGTGAGTGCACGGGCTGTGCTTTGTGTGCCATCATGTGCCCCGAGATCGCCATTGAGGTTTACCGTGAATAAAGTACTGATGCAGGGAAACAGGATCATCGGCGAGGCGGCCATCCGGGCTGGCTGCCGCTTTTATGCCGGCTATCCCATCACTCCTCAAAATGAAATCCCGGAATATATGGCAGAACACTTACGGAAACTGCCCGGGGGTGTCTTTATCCAGTCGGAAAGCGAACTGGCCGCTATTAATATGATTGCCGGCGCAAGCGCTGCCGGAGCGCGTGCCATGACCTCTTCTTCTGGTCCCGGGATCTCGCTGAAGCAGGAGGGCATCTCCTCCATGGCTGCCCAGGAACTGCCTGGAGTCATCGTGAACATGATGAGAGGGGGACCGGGGCTCGGGAACATCAGGCCGGCCCAGGGTGATTATTTCCAAGCCACACGTGGTGGCGGTCACGGCGACTATCGTACCATGGTACTGGGGCCTGCCACCTGTCAGGAGATGGCTGACCTGACCATGGATGCCTTCGACTTGGCCGACAAATATCGGATGCCGGTCATGATTCTGGCTGACGGCATGTTGGGTCAGATGATGGAACCTGTCATGTTCAAGAAGCCAAAACCGCGCCAATACAGTGACGATTTCATCTTAAAGGGCGCCGGTTCCGGAAAGAGCAAGTTTATCCGTGGACTGATTCTTGATCAACTGGATATGGAAGAGCATAATTGGAAGCTCCAGCGGAAGTATGACGTAATAAGCGAAACGGAAACCCGCTGTATCAGTTCCAATATGGAAGGCGCCGATATTGCCATTGTCGCGTATGGAACCGCAGCCCGTGTTGCAAGAGGAGCCATCAAGCATCTGCATGATCATGATATCAAGATAGGCCTGTTCCGGCCCGTTACGCTATGGCCCTTCCCTGTCAGGGAGCTTCGCGAACTTGCCAGGCAAATCCGAACATTCTTTGTCTTCGAGATGAGCACAGGGCAAATGGTTGAAGATGTCCGTCTGGCGCTTCAGGGATATGCGGATATCGATTTCTATGGCCGGCCGGGAGGAGTCGTACCAACACCCGTGGAATTAGCAAACGTTATCATACGGCAATACGACAAACGTTTGAACAAAGCATAACAGAAAAGAAGGAAAAATTCCCCCTTCCATAAGGGGGTGGCTTGGAGGATTTAAAAGGAAAAGAATGAAGAAGGTTTTCAGTAAACCAGAATCCTTGAAGAAAGATTTCGTCTTTCACTATTGTCCCGGCTGCGGGCATAGCATTTCCCACCGGATAATAGCCGAGGTCATCGATGAAATGGGGATACGCGGGAATATCATCGGTGTTACTCCAGCCGGCTGCGCTGTGCTGGCATATAACTATTTTGATATCGACATGATCGAGGCGATGCACGGACGCGGCCCCGCCATGGCGACAGGCATTAAAAGAGTCCTACCTGACCGGCTCGTCTTCTCCTACCAAGGCGACGGCGACCTGGCAGCCATCGGAATCGCAGAGTCCATCCATGCGGCCAATCGGGGTGAAAACTTCACCATCATATTCATCAACAATGCGGTGTACGGCATGACGGGTGGGCAAATGGCGCCGACAACTATACTCGGGCAAAAAACAACGACATCCCCTTCTGGCCGAAACAGCGTTTTGGACGGGTATCCCATAAAAGTGTGTGAGCTTTTTTCGTTGCTGCCGGGAACGGCTTATATTGAGAGATGCACAGTCAATTCACCTGCCAATGTTCTGAAGACGAAACGGGCCATCAAAAAGGCATTTCAATATCAAATTGAGGGATATGGATTTACACTCGTTGAAATCCTCTCCCCCTGCCCGACAAACTGGAAAATGATACCCATAGACTCCTGCAACTGGATCGATGAAGTCATGAGCAAGGAATTTCCATTGGGTGTGAAGAAGGACATTCCGGCTGAAGCAAGGAAGAGGGAAGGAGAGGACCATGATCGTTAAGACCATCTTCTCCGGATTCGGCGGCCAGGGAGTCCTCATGATGGGTTATACTTTCGCCCATGGCGCCATGAAACAGGGATTCGAAGTAACGTATCTGCCTGCTTACGGAGCCGAAGTCCGGGGAGGCACGGCAAACTGTACGGTCGCCATGTCTGATGAAGAGATCGCCTCTCCCGTCGCGTCAGAGCCTGACTATGTAATTATCCTCAATACGCCTTCTCTATATACATTTCAGAACCGTATTGCCTCGGGAGGCCTGCTTTTCCTCAATTCCTCCATTGTCGATGTGCGCCCCAGCCGAAAGGATATTGAGGTAATCGAAATCCCGGCCGGGGAAATTGCTGATGGGCTTGGCAACTCCAGGGCTTCCAACACCGTCATGATGGGCGGATTTCTGAAAAAGACCGGGTTGGTGAAACCGGAGACTTACCTCAAAAGTATGGAGGAAATCATGGGAAACAAGAAGAAATCCGTGGTCGACCTTAACCGCAATGCCTTTACAGCCGGGTATGATTATATAAAATAGAAGGAGTTCATTTAACATGGCGGTCAAACAAATTTCCGTTCTCCTGGATAATGTGCCCGGTATGCTTGCACGGCTCTCCCATATCCTGGATAGCGAGGATATTAAATACAAGGCGGTTCTTGCTGCCAGCTCGGAAAAGCAGAGTACGGTTCGTCTTGTCGTGAATGAGCCTGACCGCGCCGCAGCGATTCTGCAGAGTTTCAATTTCAATGTCGAGGTTACGCCGGTCATTGCTGCCGAGGTGCCTCTGCACCCTGGTGGATTCAATGCCATCCTCAAATGCCTCTCCAGGGCGGATATCAACATCCATTATCTTTATACAACGATCAACCGAATCGGCAAGGAGACGATCGTTATCCTTGGCGTGGATAAGATAGAAGAGGCGAAAAAAGTTCTGGAGAGACACTGGATCCATCTAGTGACTGACGAAATTTATTCCTTGTGAACATTTCCCCTGAAAAAGGAGCGGCGCTGCGTACCCGGATGGAGCGGCTCGGCGTCTCCGAGAGAGACTTCGAGGAGTCGTTCATCCGCTCTTCAGGTCCCGGCGGCCAAAAGGTCAATAAAACCTCGTCGTGTGTTTTCCTTGTCCATATCCCTACCGGACTTTCCGTAAAGTGCCAGCGTGAGCGGTCTCAAACACTAAATCGCTTCCTCGCCCGTCGGCTTCTGCTGGATCGGATCGAACGTCTCCAGCTTGGCATCATTCGGGAAATGGAAATGGAGCGGGAAAAGATCCGCCGTCAGAAGAGGCGCCGCTCCCGTAAAGCAAAAGAAAAGATTCTTGCCCTTAAGCACCGACAGACTGAAAAGAAATCTCTCCGCAACAAAGTATTCCTGGAATAAACAGACAAAAATTGAAATAAATCAGATATAAAAAAAGGGGGACGAGAGCTCGTTGTATGGTCCCGTTCCCCTTTGCAATGATAACGATAATTATGCTCCTATCACCTTCAGGAGCGGATTGGCATAAAGAATAACCAGCGAGACGACCAGCGCGTAAATGGCCAGCGACTCGATCATGGCCAGACCCACCATCATGGTAAGAAGAATCTTACCCTGGGCATCTGGATTGCGTCCGACGGCATTGGCTGCACCATTCAAACCATTTCCCATACCAAGACCCGTTCCAATCGTTCCCAATCCCATCGCGATCCCCGGCGCCAGAATACAGCACGCAACCACGATGGCTTTCGTGTAGTCCGTGGTTCCCGATGCAGCGGCAGCTGCTGCCTCTGCGGCTGATGCCAACGATGATGCAAGAAGAACACCCAACATGCTCAACAGACTGTAAATAAAAGCTTTTTTCATTGTTTCCTCCTTGTTAGGATAGTAGTGAATGACATTCTCGACACCGAAATACTTTTTTTGCACCTCCTTTCCATTCAGAACTTTTATACCATAAGATGCTTTTCAAGCACTGTTCTTGCGCGAAAACTTTCCCCCCTACTAATATCTTCGCCGTTCATTTAATGGCCGGCACATTTTTTGTCAAGGAATTTTTACCCCGTAAACTGCCCAATAACGTCATTTTATATGGTTGCAATGATAATGACACAACAACGATCCCATGGGGCACCAACTTTGTTGGCAGTTGAGAGTTGGCGGTTGGCCGAAATTAACAGAGCTGCATATCTTGATTTCCCGATGTTTTTAGACTAAAGAATCTTTCTTATGACAGGGGAACCACTGACAGACATTGAAAAAAAAATCGCCAGGATGATCCAGGGCGATATCGATTTATCCCTCCGGCCATTTCTCGATATGGGCAGCCGCATTGGTATCGGGGAGAAGGATGGGATCGAAATGATCAATGGAATGATCCACAGGGGGGTCATCAGAAAGTTTGGCGCGATCCTTCGCCATAAGAAGGCGGGATACGAGAGAAACTTTATGATCATTTGGGCCGTTCCCGCAAAGCAGGTGGAAGAAGTTGGAAATCGTATGGCAGCCATCCCGGAGATTACCCACTGCTATGAGCGCACACCGCCGTTTCTTGGGCGATTCAACCTCTTCACGATGGTTCATCTGAAAGCAGATGGAAAAGACGATGATTTTCTGAAGATGCTTTCCAACACCGCAGGATCGGCAGACCGTTTGGTCCTCGCCAGTACGGAAGAGTTCAAGAAAATCAGTATGGGATATTTCTCATGACTGAATCTGAAAAGTGGTTCGAATCGGCAAGAGACATCATGCCCGGTGGTGTGAACAGCCCTGTGAGGGCTTTCCATTCGGTTGGGTTATCCCCCCCGTTTATCAGAAGAGCAAAAGGAAGCCGCTTGTACGATGTGGATGGCAACGTCTATGTGGATTTCATCATGTCCTGGGGACCGATGATCCTTGGTCATGCGCATCCCGTCGTCCTGGAAGCTATTGTAAGAGCTGCTGAAAACGGGACGAGTTACGGCATGCCTACGCCGATTGAAGTGGAAGTGGCCCGCCTCATCACAGAGGCAATCCCCTCCATCGAAATGATACGTATGGTGAGTTCCGGCACCGAAGCGGTCATGAGTGCAGTCCGTCTCGCGCGTGGATTCACAGGTCGTGATAAAATTCTCAAATTCGAGGGATGTTATCACGGCCATGCCGATTCAGTCCTGGCAAAGGCAGGATCAGGAATAGCAACCCTTGGCATACCTGACAGTTCCGGTGTCCCCAGACAAATTGCCGAGCTGGCCATCACCGTTCCATACAACGATCTCGACGCATTTCAGGCTGCAATCGAGCAACACGGTGATGATCTTGCCTGCGTTATTGTGGAGCCTGTCGCAGGCAACATGGGTGTGGTTCTTCCCGAAGAGGAATTTCTTGATGGTTTGCGCCGAATGACTCATGAGCATGGTATCCTGCTTATTTTTGATGAAGTCATTACAGGATTTCGGCTGGCATATGGCGGATACCAAAATATGGTTGGTATAGAACCTGATCTAACCTGTCTCGGTAAAATTATCGGCGGCGGTATGCCTGTCGGCGCCTTCGGCGGCAGAAGGGATATCATGTCTCAACTTGCCCCGATAGGTCCTGTCTATCAAGCCGGAACCCTCTCCGGAAATCCGGTAGCCATGGCCGCCGGCCATGCCAGCCTTCTTTACCTGAAACGCCTTGAGCGGGACTACGTGATTCTGAACAAGAGAACTGAATTTTTTTGTGATGCTATAAAAGGGTTGTTCGAGAACAAAGGAGTACCGGTACAAATCAACCAGGTGGGTTCAATATTTACGATTTTTTTTACACCCGATCCTGTGAGAAATTATGATACAGCTTCCAGCAGCGATACCAGGCTCTACGCCAGATTTTTCCAGGGAATGCTGGAGTGTGGCGTTCTTCTGGCACCATCGCAATTCGAGGCGGCTTTCCTGTCATTTGCCCATTCGAATGAGGATATGGAGCTTGCATTCACCGCCTGCGAATCCGCCATCAGAGCCCTTTAAAGCATGAAACATGCAAAAACCTGGACATACAAAGTGACATCAGATGGATAATATACTTGTCACGGGTGCAGCCGGCTTCATCGGATTCCATCTTCCCCTCCGCCTTCTGGATGAGGGCAGGACTGTCATAGGCGTGTACAACCTCAACGATTACTATGATGTCACTCTGAAGGAGGCCCGTTTATCCCATTTGGCGCTGGAGCCTCGTTTCATATTCTCCAAAACGGATTTGTCAGATCGCCTTGTCACCGCCAAACTTTTTGACCGGTTTGCTCCGGAAATTGTTGTACACCTTGCAGCCCAGGCAGGTGTCCGGTATTCCCTCATCAATCCTTATGCCTATATTGAAAGTAATGTCACGGCTTTTCTGAACATACTCGAAGGATGTCGAAAGCACAAGGTAAAGCACCTTGTCTTCGCTTCATCGAGTTCGGTGTATGGAGCCAATACACTGATCCCCTTTTCTGTTCACCATAATGTTGACCATCCGGTGAGCTTCTATGCCGCCACCAAGAAAACCGGTGAGATAATGGCTCATGCATACTCCGCACTCTATGGCATTCCTGTTACGGGACTGCGGTTCTTCACCGTGTATGGCCCCTGGGGACGGCCTGATATGGCCCTGTTTATTTTTACAAAGGCAATCCTTGAGGGCAAGCCGATCAATGTTTTCAACGAAGGTAAAATGAAGCGGGATTTTACCTTCATTGATGACATTATCGAGGGAGTGGTTCGGGTCATGGCATGTATTCCAGAACCAAACCCGCAATGGAGTGGCAGTCAGCCGGATCCTGCAACAAGCTTTGCCCCTTTCAGCCTGTTTAATATAGGCAACAACCGGCCTGTGGAGCTCCTGTATTTTATCGAGGTCCTGGAAAAGAACCTGGGCCGTATCGCTATTAAGAATTTCATGCCCATGCAGCCTGGCGATGTGCCGACGACATATGCCGATGTAAATGACCTGGCCGCCAAGGTTTGCTATAGCCCAAGCACCTCCATCGAGGAGGGCATTGAAAAGTTCGTGACATGGTTTAAAACATACTATAAATAAAGCCAGTTTGCATAAGGGAGGCACTTGGATGAAGAAGGCTTTTATAACAGGAATCACAGGCCAGGATGGATCGTACCTAGCTGAGTTTCTGCTCTGCAAAGGTTATGAGATCCACGGTTTGATCCGGCGCTCCAGCACTTTCAACACGGAGCGCATTGATCATCTGTACAAAGATTTTCATGACCCAGAAGCCCGGGTTTATCTCCATTATGGCGATCTGTCTGTTTCTGGGCAATTGACGGATCTGCTTTATGACATCCGGCCCGATGAAATCTACCACCTTGGGGCTCAAAGTCATGTCAGGGTAAGTTTTGATATGCCCGAGTATACGGGAGACGTGACGGGACTGGGAACCCTACGCATTCTGGAAGCGATCCGCAGAACCAAGATACAGGCCCGTTTCTACCAGGCCTCATCAAGTGAGATGTTCGGAGCAGCGCCTCCGCCACAGAATGAACAGACGCTTTTCGAGCCCCAAAGTCCTTATGCTGCCGCCAAAGTATACGCTTATTATCTTGTTCGGAATTATCGGGACGCATATAAGATCTTTGCCTGCAACGGGATCCTTTTCAATCACGAATCCCCACGGCGGGGGGAAACCTTTGTGACACGGAAAGTAACGCGCGCAGCAGTACGGATAAAACTTGGCCTTCAGAACAAGCTCTACCTCGGAAATCTTGATGCCAAACGCGACTGGGGATATGCCGGTGACTATGTGGAAGCAATGTGGCTGATGCTCCAGCACGATGCTCCGGATGACTTTGTGATAGCTACAGGGGAAACACATTCCGTAAAGGAATTTGTCGAGAGGGTATTCAAAAAGCTCGACCTGGACTGGGAACAGTATGTGGCTATCGATTCGCGGTACTTTCGTCCGACGGAAGTGGATGTACTACTGGGAGACCCTGCAAAGGCCTGCGATAAGCTTGGATGGAAACCAAGGGTTTCCTTCGACAAATTGATCGATATGATGGTTGCATCGGACATGGACCTAGCCCAAAGGGAGAAAACTCTGCTCGATGCGGGCTATGCATGCAACGGTCCGCAACGCAGGTTCTGAGGTTGAATGATGCAGGATCGGCGCATTACCGTCACGGGGGGCAAAGGATTCCTTGGCGGCCATTTAATCCGGCATCTCAGGGAAAAAGGTTACCGGAATATCGAGATTACAGACCTGCCTGAATACAATCTCATACAGTGCAATGATATCCGGAGGATGTATGACGAACAGCGGCCGGATATCGTCATCCATCTGGCTGCAAAGGTGGGCGGCATCGGTTTTAACCAAGATAATCCCGCCTCCCTTTTTTATGACAATATCATGATGGGGGTTCAGCTTATACACGAAGGGTATCTCAGAGGCATCGAGAAATTTGTTGCCCTTGGAACAATCTGCGCCTATCCAAAGTTTACTTCCGTACCCTTTAAGGAAGATGATATCTGGAACGGATACCCGGAGGAAACCAACGCCCCATACGGGCTGGCAAAAAAAATGATGCTGGTACAGTCCCAGGCTTACCGCCGGCAATACGGATTCAACTCGATCTACCTGCTTCCCGTAAACCTGTATGGCCCCGGTGATAATTTCGATCCCCGCTCATCCCATGTCATACCCGCACTGATCAAAAAATGTGTAGATGCCATAGCAGAAGGTACAGATGAAATTATCGTGTGGGGTACGGGACAGGCAACACGTGAATTTTTCTATGTGAAAGATGCGGCAGAAGCGATCGTCATGGCTATGGAAACATACAACAAAAGTGAACCTGTCAATATAGGGGCAGGCTTTGAGATCTCCATAAAAGACTTGACTGCCCTCATTATAGAGCTGACTGGATTCCGAGGCCGTATTACCTGGGATAAGACCAAACCCGATGGACAACCCAGGAGGATGCTGGACACCAGCCGTGCTTTTCAGGAGTTTGGCTTTCGTGCCAAAACTGACTTTCGGACTGGGCTGAAGGAAACCATCGATTGGTACTCCAACCACACGAAATCTGGTTCATTTCCCTGAACTGCATTTAACCGATCAAAAGCCTATTTTTGATTGACTTCAGAATATGTATATGCTATGAGGCCCGCGGCTGATGAATAAATCGGATAAGAAGTCCGTAATCCAGATGGCCTATGCGAGCAGTATCGGTATCGCAATGGTCATCACGGTTTTCGGTGGCTTATATGTTGGGATTTGGCTGGATCGAAAACTGGGAACGGGATTCGGTTTTACCTTCTTTTTCCTTGCCATCGGCATTGCGGCGGGATTCAGAAACATATATACGATCATCAAGAAGAATTTTTCGGATGAAAGCCCAGTTATCAAGTGTATAAAAAGTGAACTCCATCGTAAAAGACCCTCTCCCCCGAAAACTTGAGATTGCCAATTGGGTGATTTTCGGGATTATGATTACTGTGAGTTTGATATTCACGTCCTCATATTTCACTCTGGGAATTCTCCTTGGCGGTCTTATCAGCATTCTTAATTTTTACTGGCGGCAGCGTGACCTTACCAGGGTATTTTCGCAAATGGTCAGTCTCAAAGCCAAGTCATCCGTCATGTTCAGATATTACATCCGTTTTGCAGTAACAGCCATTTTGCTCTTTTTCATTATTGCGCGCACACCGGCAGATGTGATCGGCCTCCTGGTAGGCCTTTCCATCGTCGTCATCAACATTGTCATCCAAACCATCTTGATGGCATGCTCTAAAAAAAAATCCCTGAGGAGGTTTGATCCCGTATGAATCCAGTATTATTATTCGGAACAGAATGGCTTGAGCAGCACCACCTTGTTGTTGTGGCGTATACATGGTTCGTTCTGGCAATACTCACAATGCTTGCTTTTCTTGCCACACGTCGTCTCGACATATATCCGACAAAATTCCAGAATGTCATGGAAGTCATAATCAATGGCTTAAACGGTCTTCTCATAGATACCATGGGAGAAAAAGGCAAAAAATTCTTCCCCCTGATCGCCACCCTCGGGATCTATATCCTCACCTCTAATCTTATCGGAATCATCCCCGGCTTTGAATCGCCGACGGCAAATCTCAATACGACGATTTCCATGGCGCTGACTGTCTTCTTCATGACTCACATTGTCGGGGTTCAGATTCATGGACTCAAATACTTCAAACAGTTTCTTGGTCCGGTATGGTGGCTGATCCCCCTTATGATGCCCATTGAAATTATCAGCCATCTATCCCGGCCACTTTCGCTGTCTGTCCGTCTTTTCGGGAACATCATGGGCGAAGACATTGTCCTTGGAGTCGTTCTCTTCCTGATCCCGCTTCTTGTTCCGCTTCCTGTGTTCATTCTGATGATCTTCACATCGGTTATTCAGACGATGGTTTTCATGCTTCTTGCCATGATGTACATTGCCGGTGCCATGGAGGAAGCACACTCATCCGATTCGATATAATCAGCCGCATACCAGAGCAAGTATCAACTCATACAGAATCCATCGAAAAGTGCCAACAAAGTTGGCACTTTTTTCATATGGCATGGATCGCCATTACATAACCAATTGATATTTAATGATAGTTTTCCGTGGCATTATATTTGCTAGATAGAAGGTAAGTATGAACCAAAACAAATTACAGGAGGCAAG